>DVMT01000036.1 GCA_018714855.1 Candidatus Aphodocola excrementigallinarum | reverse complement strand
AATTCCAGATGATATGCTTGTTAATACTGACATAAGAAGAATATCACCAGTTAAGGTGATTGGATACGTATATAATAACGAAGAAGAATTAGAACTTAGTATTACGATAAAAGGAACCATGGTACTTCCATGCGCTAGAACTCTTAAGGATGTTAATTATCCATTTAATATTGAAATTAATGATGTAATTGGAAAAAATAGTGATAATTCGTTAGAAATTAATCAAAATACACTTGATATTTTTCCAATTGTATGGCAAAATATACTAGTGGATGTTCCTTTAAGAGTTCTTGCGCCTGATGCCGAAGAAGAATCTATCGAAGGAGATGGATGGCGTCTTATTACGGAAGATGACAAAAAGGAAGAAATAGATCCAAGACTTTCAAAACTAAAAGATTATTTCAAAGAGTAAGGAAGGAGTGAGAATATGTTAAAGTTGGATATCCAATTGTTTGCAGTTCCATTCAGAAAAGTAAGTAAGACAAGAAAAAGAATGCGTCGCACTCACTATAAAATTGAAGCTAGCGGAACAGTAAAATGTCCTAAGTGTGGAGAAATGATAAGACCACACAGAGTATGCCCAAATTGTGGTAACTATAAAGGAAAAGAAGTAGTTAAAACTAAAGAAGCTTAAAACAAAAGCTTTTTTTTATCCTATAATGAAAGGATTGTAAATCATGAAAGATATTGATTTCAAGTTATTAGTAAAAGATGATAACAATGCTATTTATGAAGTATATTTAAGGAAACGTATGATAGGTAAGATATACATAACCAAAGAAAAAGAATCTGCGGTTATAAAGTATGATTTTAAGGAACATGAGTTTTCAAGTTTAACAGGGGTACTTTTATTAAATGAAATATTGATTTCTGCATTATGTGATTTTAAAGATTGTAAAGAAAGTAAGATTTATTTTAAAGAAGATCAATTAATTGATTATTATGATGATGTATTTGCAATAACTAAAAAAACCGAAAATGAAAACGTATGTTATTCTCTAAAAAGATAATTTTTATTATCTTTTTTTTGATTTTTATACTATGCGTGATATAATAATTAAAGAGTAGGATGATTTGATAGTATGAAAAATGAGAAGAAAATAAGAAAGATAATAAGTATTATAATAGGTATAATAATTGTTTTATTTATTTTGTTAAACGGTGATTTTATTAGTAATGCAACTGCAAGTGTTTCTAATATTAATAATAGTAATGAAAATAATAACGTTGATGGTAGTTTATCTGTTCATTTCATAGATGTTGGTCAAGGAGATTGTATATATATTAATCAAGGTGAATATAATATGCTAATTGATGCTGGTAATAATGAAGATGGTGAAAAATTAGTTAGTTATTTAAAAAGTTTAAATGTAAATGGATTTGATTATGTTATAGGAACTCATCCGCATGAGGATCATATCGGTGGCATGGATGATATTATAAACAATTTCGAAATTGAGAATTATTACATGCCAGATAAACTATCTACTACTAAGACTTTTGAAGATGTATTAGATGCACTAGATGCTAAAGATTTATCTTATAACGTACCTAAAATAGATGACGAATTTAAATTAGGGGACGCAACGTTTAAAGTAATATACTCCGGTGATGATACAAATGATATAAATGATTCATCAATTGTTTTAAAAATGACTTATGGTGATAATTCGTTTTTGTTTACGGGTGATGCAACGAGTAACGTTGAAGAAATTATTTTAAACAAGGATATAAAAAGCGATGTTTTAAAGGTTGCACACCATGGTTCTAGCTATTCATCTACTACAGAGTTTTTAGATAAAGTAAATCCTAAATATGCGGTTATATCGGTTGGAAAAAATAACTCTTATAATCATCCAGCATCAATAACTTTACAAAAGTTAAGTAATAGAGATATTAAGGTTTATAGAACAGATTTAGATGGAACTATTATATTTACGAGTGATGGAACTAATTTAAGCGTGCAAACAAACAAAACGGATACGAATGGATAGATGATTATGAAATATGCGATTGATAAAATAGAAAACAATGTGGCTTTATTAGAAAATATTAAAGACGGCAGTAAAAAAGAGATTGATATAAAAATGCTTCCTTTAAACGTAAAAGAAACTGATATATTATCTTATGATGGTAAAGTATATTTAGTTGATAACAATGAAAAGGAAAAAAGAATAAAAATAATCAGAGAAAAGATGGAAAAATTAAGGAGACGGTAGTTATGAATCGATATATTAATGGGGTAAAAGAAAAACTAAATGAATTAAATAACGTTAAAATAGCAAGTGAAAAACAAAGGCTAGAAATAATTGACATAATTGAAAAATTATTAGATGATAAATCATTTTTGTTAAATGACTTTGTTAATGACAAAAAGTCATTAACTTATATTATTAATAATATAAGTGATAAAAACCTATTAATCAATTTTAAAAACTTGTTAAAAGAGTTAAAAAATATACCCTGGGTTAAGCTAGTGTCAAGTCAGGATAAAGATACAAGAGAAACCAAAGAAAAGTTTTTTAACGTATTAAAAAGTATATTAAAAGAGTTAAAAAATAACGTAATATTATATTATACAAAACTAGATTTTTATATCTCATTTTTAGATGATGTTGGTGTAAAAATAGTTGATCTTGATAAATATAGTTTAAAAGTACTTGAAAACCTTGGTTTTCCTGATAGTGATATTTTAATGTTGTGTAATTATATTACTAAGAAAAACATGGATCTATACAGCAAGAAAATAAAATCTATAAATAAAGAGCAAGAAGCAAAGGAAAATGCTGAACTTGAAAGAAAATTAAAAAAAGAAAGTAATATACATAAAAGAAACGTTTTAGATAAAAGGTGTTCTTCAGAGTGTAAACGGTTATTAGAAAAAACTGATGCTCTTTTAAATAGTGTTTCTTATGATATTAAACAAGTTGATTCTAACATGGCTTTTTCTTATAAAGAGTTTTATTTTAAGAATGATAATGAAGTTCTTTCTTCTTTAGCAGATAATGCATATTTAAAGTATTTATATATTAATATAAAAAGTATTAGAGATTATATAGATAAAGAAAAACATAACAAAACGCAAGAAGAATTACAAGAAGAATTAAATGAGTTAAGTAATTTATATGATTTATACGTTAATCGAACAAACGAAATCAAACAAGAAATAGAAATTGAAGCAGAAAGTAAAAATAATTACCAGGATAATGATAAGATTAATAACATTAATAACATTTATTATTTGACAGATGATAAAGGAATCAAATACACTGATTATGCCCGCGATAAACATAATAATGACAAAGCCTTTTTAAAAGATTTAAAAATTATCTTATCTAACTTCGAAAAAGGTGGTTATAGAACATCACTAAAACAAATAAAGGGTTTAGATAATTGTTATTATATTCAAAAAAATAAAACTTGTGTATCTATAAAAATGTTAGACAAAAATAATTATATTGTAATTACGTCTGATAAACCAAAAGATTTCTTTAGCACTACAATTAAATTACACAATAAAGAACTAGATAAAATAAACGAAATAAAAAAAGGAATTGTAGGTGATAGTAAATGATAGAAAAATATATAAATTATAAGATAAAAGGTTTGGTAAAACAATTAACAAAAGAAGAGTTTTTTGATTATAAGGATTTAGAGAACTATCTTAATTTAATAATGAGTGTATATAAGCAAAAACTAGGTCCTGCACAAACCGATAGTTTATGTGATAACATTACTTTATTAAAAAAAATTAATAATAAATATAATTTATTATCTACTTATGAAATGGATTTATTTATCTCGTTTTTAAATGAACTTAATAGGAAAAGCCCTTCTTTTTCATCACAAAATTACTCTTATTTAAATAAAATACTTGAAAAGTTATATGAATCAGTTGATGTTTTGATTGAAAAATATTATGAATTAGATGAAAAAATTAATAAAATTAATAAAGAGAATGAGGATAAATTATTATTAAAATACATGTTAGAAGATACTAAGCATAAAATAGACGTTAATGCTGTGCTTTTGGATTACGGTATAATTGATTTTATATCAAGTGATAAAACAATAGATACTAATTATAAGATAAAATTATTAGAAAATATTAATAGTTATAATAAAAATGCTTTTAAAAATTATGTTCCACTTAGCATAACTGAAGTTATAAAGGTTTTAAATAAGCATGGTTATAAAATAGAGGATAGAAATCTTTTAGATGGTATATCTGCTAATTACACTTTAAAATCGCTTAATGATATTTTAGAAAAAATAGATGAGTTATCACTTAAATTTAGTGATGATGTTATTGCAAAGATTTTATATAATGGTACAACTGTTAAGACCATTGAAAACGCATATAATAAAATTATTAATGATAAGTTAAATCTAATATCAACTTTATCTATATATAATTTCTGGGTTGATAAAATAGTGAATAGAAATGATGCAAGAATTTATAATAGTAGTATTTCATCTTATAATGAAAGTTCTGTTACTAATGTTAGTAGCGATAAAGACGATGAAATAAGTTTTGCTGATGATTTAAACTCTGAAGAAATTTTTAAAACCATAGATTATCTAAAAAAATATAAGTTTTATAATAACGATTTAAAAAATATGAAAACCATTATTAAGATTCCGGTAGAAAAAATAATGGTAAGAGAAAACTTACTTAGTTTATATGGAATTGATGTAAACAATGTATCAAAATCAATGGTTTTATCATCGAATAATAGTGCAACAATACTTGATCAATTTATAGAATTAGACTTAAAAAATTATATATTAGAACATTTATCTACGGTTGCGGTTTCAAAGAGCCTTCCCGTTATAATATATGATTTTAAGAAAAAGGAAAAAGAATATATAACATCAAGAGGACTTTCTTCTACAGTTAGAGAAAGTACTGAAAAATATAAAGACGCGGTAATAAAAGCGCAGTTATGCGATGCTGATGTTTTAAATAGAGAAGAATATGATGAGATATTAAAAAATAAAAAACCAGATAATATTTCTCCTGGTATATTTAACATAGATATAATAGATTTTTTAGAAAATAATTATAAGATTAATGATTTACAATATAAGATAGATGATTATATTTTTTCAAGAAAAAAGGTTTTAAGGATTGCTTCGAATTTAATAATGAATAACGAAGTAAGTTTTGATGAGTTTTTATACATTATGACATTTAAGTATTTAATGAATAATGATGATAAAGAAAAAGTTCAGCAAACTTTAAAAAATGCATATGATTTATCTAAGCAGTATACGAGGGTGGTATAAATGAGGATTGTATTAATCGGTGGTGGAGACATTGGAAGAAATAATACAAAATATGAAACAAAAGAAATGGATGAAGAAATAGTAAGATTAACTAACAAGGAAAAACCAAACTTTTTATTCATTGGACTTGCAAGTTCTTTTGCAGATTCTTATTATAAAGTAATAAAAGATATTTATAAGAACTTAGGCTGTGAAACTGGTAAAATATCTAATAAAACGCTAACTCATATGGAGGTTGTAGAAAAAAAGATAAATGATGCTGATATTATTTATATCGGTGGTGGTAACACGATAAAACTAGTAAATATTTTAAAAGAAACTGGTATGGATGAAATGATAAGAAAAGCTGGGGAAAGAAGTTGCGTTTTAGCAGGTATTTCAGCAGGCGCAATAACATATTCAAAATATGGTTTATCTGATGTAGAGATAATGGAAGGCGTATCTAATAATTATGTAAAAGTAGATGGCTTAGGCTTTATAAACTACATGTTTGCACCTCATTTTTCATCTGATCCAAAAAAGAGGGAAGATCTAGAAAAAGTATTAAAAGAAAATAATCATGTAAAAGCTTTATGCGTAGATAACTGCTGTGCAGTAGAGTTTAATGATGATGGAATGAAGATAATTAAAAGTAATAAGGATGCTTGTGCATTTAAAGCATATTATGATAATGATTTAAAATTAGAAGAGTTAAAATAAAATTGTTGCAAGCCTAAAATGGCTTGTTTTTAAATGATATGTTATAATTAGATTAGTTAAAGGAGAATATTATGAAAGCATTATTTTTAACTAGTTCTATAAATACTAACGTAGAAGATGAATTTGGTAATAAAACACCAATAAAGTTTGAAAACAAAAATCACATACTAGATAATTTTAAAAAGTACATAGATAAGTATGATAACTTTTTATATATTGCAAGTGATCCAAATGATTATGAGAAAACTGATTTATATACAAGTATCGTATTTAAATCATTTGATTTAACGCTTCCTTTTAAAAACTATAAAGTGCTTGATAAAAGAAGTATTAAAAATGCAAAAAAGTTAGTTAGAAACGCTGATTTTATATATTTAGCAGGAGGACATGTTCCAACTCAAAATAAATTTTTTAATGATATTAATTTAAAAGATTTGTTAAAAGAAAATAAAGATGCAGTAATATGCGGTGTATCAGCAGGCAGTATGAATGCAAGCAGCATTGTTTATTCTCCTCCAGAAGAAGATGGTGAGGCAATAAATAAAGATTATGAAAGATACTTAAAAGGGCTTGGGCTTATTAACATAAGTATTAATCCTCATTATAATGATGATGAGGTTGTTATACTTGATAATTTAGATGTTAAAAAAGATATATTACTACCCGATAGTAAAAAAAGATTATTTTTTGCTTATCCTGATGGTACTTATATTTTAAAGGCTAATAATAAAGTTATGTTATATGGACTTTCATATTTATTTAAAGATGGTATATGTCATAAGTTTACAGATGATGACGAAGCAAAAGATATAACAAATTATAATTTATAAAGGAGATAAAATGATTAAGGTAATAGCATTAGATTTAGTAGGCGTTTTATTAGGTGAAAATGATTATAAGTTAAATGATAAGGAAGCTAAAATAGAAAGATTATTTGGTAAGAGCAAAAATGATGAAGAGTTAATAAATGATGCCGTTAATCTAACTTTATTAAGTAAAGATGAGGTAATAAAAAGTATTAAAGAAATAATATTTAAAATATATGATGTAAAAGTAGATGTAAGTAAAATAAAAGATAAATATAAAGATGTTAAAATTTTTGTAGCATCTAATCATTTTTCCTCTATAAGAGAGTTTTTAAATGAAAATTATGGTGATGTATTTGATGATGTTATTATATCTTCTGATATAAATGCTTATAAACCTGGTAAAAAATTTTATGATATTTTAATAGAAAGAGCAGACGTAAAACCAAGTGAAATATTATTTTTAGATGATAGATTAGAAAACGTTGAAGCTGCAAGAAAGTGTGAAATTAAATCAGAACAGGTAAAAGGTTATAACGTATTAGAAATAATAGATAAATACATGCTTCAAATTATGTAAAATTTGCAAAACTGTGATAAATTTGCAAAAAAAGCTTGCAAAAGTGTGATAATTTTACAAATATTTCTTGTAAAACTGTGAAAATTTAAATAAATATATTGAATTATTATTTTATTTATAGTATATTTTAAGTGACGTTTTTGCAAGAAAGTTATATATTTTATACCCACTGGATAGAAATATCTGGCTTTTTTGCTATGTATTAGAAAGGATGGTGAAAAAAAATGTCGCTTATCTATGTTAATAACATATCAAAACAGTTTAAGGTAGCCCAAAGACCTAGTGGATTAAAAAATGCCATTAGGTCTTTTTTCAAAAGGGACTACAAAATAATCGATGCGATAAAAAACGTGTCATTTAAAATTAACAAAGGAGAAATAGTAGGTTATATTGGTCCTAACGGCGCGGGTAAATCTACTACGATTAAAATTCTAAGTGGAATTTTGGTTCCTGACAGCGGTGTATGTAAAGTAAAAGGATTTGTTCCGTATAACGAGAGAGATAAATACGTTAAACACATAGGAGTCGTCTTTGGGCAGCGTTCTCAGCTTTGGTGGGATATTCCAGCAGAAGACACCTTTGATCTTTTAAAGGATGTCTATGATATTCCAAATGATAAGTTTATAAAAATAAAAAATGAATTAATTGATAAATTAAACTTAAAAGATTTTATAAACGTACCAGTAAGACAACTGAGTCTTGGTCAAAGGATGCGTTGTGAGATTGCTGCATCACTTTTACATTCTCCAGAAATATTATTTTTAGATGAACCAACGATAGGACTTGATGCGGTATCAAAAACAATCGTAAGAGACTTTATTAAGAAATTAAATAAAGAAAAGAAAACAACGGTTATATTAACAACTCATGATATGTCTGATATAGAAGCTCTTGCTAAAAGAATTATTTTAATAGGTAAGGGTACCGTTTTATATGATGGTGCTTTAAAATCACTTAAAAATAAGTATGATAATAATAAATATATAACGGTTAATACAAAAGATAAAATAGATGTAAAAAACAAAGGCATTATAAAAAAAGAAAAGATAAGTGAAGGTTATAAATTTACAATAGACTCTAAGATAATAAACATATCTGATTTTCTTAATTTAATATCTAAGAATATATCAATTGATGATGTAGAAATAGAAAATGAAAACATTGATAACATAATCGTTAAATTATATGAGGAGTATAACGTATGAGGTTTTACTTATCTTATTTTAAACTTAGATTTATAACATCACTTCAGTACCGGAAAGCAGCATTAGCAGGAATAGCAACACAACTTTTCTTTGGACTTGTATACATAATGGTTTATTTAGCGTTTTATGAATCAAGTTCAAGTAATGGTCCTATGGAGATAAACGAACTAGTATCTTACTTATGGCTTAATCAAGCACTTTTTGCACTTACTTACATGTTTTATAAAGATGATGAAATCTTTAACATGATAAAAAATGGTAATATTGCATACGAACTTTTAAGACCCAAAAAAATATATTTTATGTGGTTTTCTAAAATAATTGCACAAAGACTATCAAATGTTACCTTAAGGTTTTTACCAGTAATTATAGTTGCATTTTTACTTCCTTATCCATATGGTCTTAGTCTTCCAGCATCACCTTTAAGTTTTGTTATGTTTTTGATAACTTTATTTGTTGGAGTACTTTTAATGACATCTATTAATACTTTGTATCACGTATTAACACTTAGTACGTTAAACGAAAAAGGCGTAACAAATATTTTTATGGCAGTTGCAGACATATTATCTGGAGGAGTTATTCCAATACCGTTTTTCCCGGCTTTTTTACAAGTAGTTGCAAACATACTTCCATTTAGATACGTAAGTGATTTATCATTTAGACTGTACTCGGGAAATATAGGAATTACGGATGGATTACAGCAAATGTTAATTCAAATAGTTTGGTTTATTATAATTGTCTTAATTGGCGTTATAGTGTTAAAAAAATCGCTTAAGAAAGTTGTTATTCAAGGAGGTTAATATGAGGTTATATGTAAAATCATTATCAATGCATTTAAAGTCAATGTTAGAATATAAAGCATCATTTATAATAGCATTCTTATCACAAATAATTGTTTTCTTCTCATATTATTTTATTATTCTTGCATTATTTGATAAGTTTGATAACATTAAAGGATTTACTTTATACGAAGTTTTACTTTGCTTTTCAATAATTCAATTCGGATATGCTTTTTGTGAGACGTTTGCAAGAGGAATAGATAAGTTTGATAGGTTAATAATTACCGGTGATTTTGATAGGCTTCTTTTAAGACCTAAAAACATAATTGTTCAAGTTTTATCATCTGATGCTGACTTTATTAAAATATCAAGACTTATTCAAGCATTAATCGTAATGGTTATTGCACTAGTTAATTTAGATGTTACAATAACACCCTTAAAAGTAGTTACTTTAATTCTTATGATGATAAGTGCGGTAGTAATTTTCTTTGGAATCTTTTTACTTGCGGCATCTTACTGTTTTATAACCATTCAAGGTTTAGAGGTAAGAAACGTGTTTACAGACGGTGGCAAGCACATGGCACAGTATCCAATAGGAGTATTTAAAAAAGGATTTGTATTATTTTTCACCTTTGTAATTCCTTATGCTTTTGTTAATTATTATCCACTTTTATACTTTATAGGTAAAAGTAATAACGCTTTGTATGCATTTTCACCATTAATTGTCTTCATCTATTTAATACCATGCTTTTTAGCATTTAAGTTAGGTATGAAAAAATATCAATCGGTAGGATCTTAATTATGAAAGTAGAAAAAGCAGGTACCATACTAATAAACTTAGAAACTAAGAAAATAGGTCTTATATATAGAAAAAAACAAAATGATTATTCATTCCCTAAAGGACATAAAGAAATAAATGAAACCTTAATAGAATGTGCAATTAGAGAAACAAATGAAGAAACCAAAAGAAATTGCATTATTTACTATGATAAACCAATTTTTAAAGAACATTATTTTGACTCTAAAAAAGATGAGGTTGATATGTATTATTACATTGCAATAGATAATGGAAAAAGTAACAATGATTCTATAGATACTCATGATTTGATATGGGTAAATATAGATGATGTTTATAAAACTTTATCATATAGTAGTTTAAAAAACGTATGGAATAAAGTTAAAAAGATAGTTTTAGATGTTTTAAATAAAAGTTGAATTGACAATTATGCATAATAAATGTTATTGTTTTTATAGTTTATACGAGGTAAGTTATGAAATATAAAAAGTATAGAGACTTGTTAATTGATCCATTTAAAATTAATTTTAAAACGTTTGAATTAATTAAAATATTAAATTATATGCCAGCGGGTAATGATGTTATAGAGTGTCTTGCTAGGTTTAATAATAATGAAAAAATTGTTTTTATTAAAATAGAACGTAGTAAAATGGCTTGTTTTGAAACTGAAGTATCAAATATTAAAAAATTAAAAGATAATAATTTATATTTGTTAATGCCTAACGTATTAGAGTATGGCACTATTGACAATAAAAGATATATTGTTTTATCAAAAATAGAAGGTAGAAGACTATCGGAAATAATAACTAATAATAATGAAAATAAAAGAAAAAGATACTTAATAAAATATGGCATGGAACTTTCTTTAATCCATAAAATTAATTGCTCTTATTTTAAAGAAGCAAAGCAAAGAATTATAAATGATATTCCAAATAGTAAAGATTATAAGATAGAAGATTCTTTTATAATAAAGTGTATTAATTATTTAGCAAAAGAAAGACCTCTATTAAAGAAAGATACGTTTATTCATGGGGATTTTCACTATGCTAATATATTATGGAAGAATAAAAAGATAAACGGAGTATTAGATTTTGAATATAGTGGAAAAGGAGTTAAAGAACAAGATATAGCATGGTCTGTAGTATTAAGGCCTGGTCAAAAGTTTTTGGATAATATAAATGATATTAACTATTTTTTAAAAGGGTATAAGCTGAATGGAAACTATGATGAGAAGATCTTAAAATGGTGCTTAATAAATGCTTTTTGTCATTTCTATTTAATGAATATAAAAAACAAAGAATATATAAATAAAATAAAAAAATTAATTAAAATAGTTTTAAATAATGATGTATTATGATTTAAAGGTGATTGTTATGAAAATAAAAAAATTAAATGATGTTTACATGAATGAAGTAGAAGAAAAGAAAATATTTAAAACATATGATGAAAAATTAAAAAGCTATATTACTATTAAACACGTTATTAAAATGAAAGGTAATTGCACTGCATTTATAAATGGTAAAAGAGTAACAATACTAGATAAGGATTATGCCATATTAGAATATACGCCAACTAATTTAAATTATAACGTTAGGGTATTTTTTAATAATAAAGGGAAAATACTAGAGTATTACTTTGATGTTATAAATAAAATAGAAATAAAAAATGATGATATTTATTATGAAGATTTATATTTAGATGTTATATATCACACTAAGAATGCAAATGGATGCTGTGGTTATATATCGCTTTCAGATGAAAAAGAATTAATAAATGCATATAAAAATAAAGATATTAATAAAAAACAATTTGATATGGCATATAATGTTGCATTAAAACTTATGGATGAATTAAAAAATAAAACTAATAAATTCGTCAAAAGAAAAAATAAAGACTATTTAAAATATATGAATAAACAAAAGGAGAAAATATTATGATAGAAGGTTTAAAATGTGTAGATGAAAACGTTGATTTAAAAGATTATTTACACCTTTATAAATACGTTAGAGATAATATGGAGCATCCAGAATGGTTAGGTACATTCACAAAAGAAGAAATAATAGATATATTGAATAACGGAGGAAAGATTTGGTTATACTATGACAAAGAAAATTTAGTATGCTCCATGTTTTATATTCCAGTAAAGGAAAAAACACTAAGAAAACACAACATAAATTATAATGAATCTGAAGTAGGCTCATTAGGTCCAATAATGGTAAGTCCTGATTATGTTGGTCATGGTTATCAAATTAAGATGATGAAAGTATTATATGAATATTTAAGAACAATAAATAAAAAATATGTATTTACGAAAGTATGTACTGACAATTTTTATTCATTAAATAACTTCTTAAAAGATAACTATACTATTGTTCATGAATATTATAATGAAAGAGGTAAAAATACAGCTTTGATAAGGAAAATTGATTAGAAAATAAAAAAAATGTCAAAAAATGCTTGACAACTCTTAAAATAAAGAGTAACTTATATTTAAAATATTTTAAGGAGTTGGTAGCATGAGAAATAAGAGTCTGCTTTCTAATAATAAAATATTTTTAGCTAGCAAATTCGTTAGCTTAATTTTCTTATGCTTATTCTGCTTCTTAATTAAATAACTTTAAGGCAGTAACTTTTAAGGTCGCATGACCTTGTGAGTTGCTGCCTTTTTGTTATATAAAGGAGGTGTTTTATGAGTAAAGAAAGTTTAGATGTTAATGATTTAATAGATATTATTAAATCATACAACCCAGATGAAGTTGAAAAAATAAAAAAAGCATATAATATGGCAAACACACTTCATCAAGGACAGCAAAGGCAAAGCGGAGAGCCTTACATAATTCATCCGTTAAATGTAGCTTACATATTAGCAGAATTAAGAGCGGATTCAGATACGGTATGTGCAGGTCTTTTACATGATACTTTAGAAGATACTAATATTTCTAAAGAAGAAATTGCAGAAAACTTCAATAGTGATGTTGCAAACTTGGTTGATGGAGTAACAAAGATAAGTAAGATGAACTTTTCATCAAAGCAAGATCAGAATCTAGCTAACACAAGAAAAATAATAACGAGTATAACAAATGATGTTAGAATTATTTTAATAAAGTTAGCTGATAGGCTTCATAACATGAGAACGCTAGGGTTTAAAAGTGAATTCAAACAAAAAGAAAATGCTCTAGAAACACTTGAGATATTTGTTCCTATGGCATATTACATAGGAGCATATAGAATAAAACAAGAATTAGAGGATTTATCACTTAGGTATTTAAAACCTGATATGTATAAAAAGATTGGGGAAAAGAAAACAAGGATTGAAGAAGAAAGTGCATCATGCTTAAAAGAAATGTTACAAACGATACAAAGTATGCTTGATGATGAAGCAATTCCAAATGAAATAAAGGTAAGGACTAAAAACATATATGGAATATATAAAAAGTTAAATGAAGGCGGAAAAATATCTGACATACATGATTTATTAGCGCTTAAAGTAATGGTTGATACGGTTAATAATTGTTATCAAACATTAAGACTTGTTCACAGCAAATATAATCCGGTAAATGGCAAGTTTAAAGACTTTATATGCAATCCAAAAACAAACATGTACAGATCACTTCATACAACCGTATTTGCACCAGACGATAGATTAGTACAAACACAAATAAGAACGTTTGATATGGATAAAGTAGCATCGTTTGGATTATCAACTTACTGGGATATTGAAAAAGGAAATGCAAGAGAAGTTATGCAACAAGAACTAAAAGATAAATATCAATTTTTTACATCACTAGTTGAAATGGATAAAGTTTTTGGGGATAATAAAGAGTTTGTTCGTCAAGTGAAAAATGAATTATTCTCAAATAAAATATACGTATACACAACTAAAGGAGAAATAATAGAGTTACCTAAAGGTGCAACACCGATAGATTTTGCTTATAAAATACATACTGATATAGGTAATACCATGGTGGCTGCTATAGTAAATGATGAGTACGTAGATGTTGATAAGCCACTTAAGAACAAAGATAGAGTAAGAATAATAACAGACGATTTATCATTTGGACCAAGAGAAGATTGGGAAGATAAAGCCGTTACAACGTATGCGAAAAGAAGAATAAGAGAATTTAATAAAAGATAAATAAATTTAAAGGAGGAAAGTATGAATACATTTATATATGTAAATAAAAAAACTAATATTAATAATAAAAAATTTGAGGTTGTAGAAACCAAGGGAAAAGGACATCCCGATAACATATGTGATACTTTAGCTGAAAAAATATCATCAAATTATTCTATATATTGTAAAGAACATTATGGTGTCATCTTAAGACACATGATTGATAAATTATCTATTTTAGGCGGTGGTTCTAAAGTTAAATTTGGTGGTGGAAAAATGATATCTCCAATAAGAATACTTATAAACGGAAGATTTACAGATAGTTATAAGAATGAGAAAATAGATTATATGGATATTGTAACCAACACTATTAAAGATTATTTTAGACAATTATTTCCTTTATTAGATATAGAAAAATATTTATTAATTATTGACAATACACATCATAATGAAGGACCTGGCGTTATATATAATGCCGATAATACGACTAAAAATGAACGCATGAAGTTTTTTCAAGCTTTAGATGATGAAGATGCATTAAGACATAATAATCATAATAGATGTAATGATACTTCTACTACTGTAAGCTATTATCCAATGAGTAAATTGGAACAAACAGTATTAAAAATAGAACAAACATTAAACTCAGAAGAATATAAAAAAATTAATCCTTGGACTGGTAATGATATTAAAGTTATGGGAATAAGAAAAGACAAAAAAATTGAAATTACATGTTGTGTTCCTCTTATTTCTAAATATGTTATAGATTTAGACGATTATAAAAATAAATTGAGCTTAATAAAAAATGATATTAATAAAATTATTAAGGAGTTTTTCAAAAAAAATGATATTACAATATATTTAAATACTAGAGATAATTATAATAATAATGATTTATATATGACTCTAATTGGAAGTGCTGTAGAAAGTGGTGATGAAGGAGCAGTAGGTCGTGGAAATAGATCTAGAGGTGTTATTCCATTCAGTAGAAATTTCAGCATGGAGGCACAATGTGGTAAGAATCCAGTATATCATACAGGGAAATTATTTACTGCAATTGGAGATATACTAAGTCAAAAAATATATGATGAGTTCAAGTTGGAAAATATAGTATATTGTACTTCAAAAATGGGCGATTCAATTCAAAATCCATGGAACATAAGCGTAGAATTAAATAAGACGGTTTCTCAAGAAACAATAAAAAAAATAGATAAGTATGTAAATCAAATATTAAAAGATCATAATCAAGTTACTAAAGATATAATAAATGGAAAAATAAAATTAAATAGTTATTAGAAAGGAGACAATATGGCGATGAAATTAATTGATCATAATGAAATAAATAATTTTTTTGAATCGAATAATTACATCTGTTTGAAACCTTATCATATTGTTAATAATAATGATACAGTATTTGTGTCTGCTGGGATACAGCCTATTTTAAAAGATTATCGTGAAGGTAAATTGACGGATGGTAAAAAATACTTTGTATCTCAACCAGTTATTAGAACTCAATATATTGATTCAATAGATGAGGGTTATTCATTGGCATTCATCAATTCCACATCATCTTCTTTTAATATTACGGAAGAAGAGTATAAAAAAATGATTAAAGATTGGTATGATTTTATTGGCAACGCAGGATTATTAAAGAAAAAACTCACTTCTCAAACAGATTTGTATTCAGATATATGGGGGGATTTACAAGTATCTGGGAAAAGAACTTTTTATTATTATGATGGAATGGAAATAGGTGATACTACATTTTTTACAAATGTTACAAAAGATAATCATAAAATAGATATAGATTCATTCAGTGATTTGGGATTTGGACTAGAAAGACTTAGATGGTTATCTGTCGGGGGATCATATTATGATCTTTATAGTAATTCTAAAAAAATTGATTGTAATATTAAAGCATATTTATCTGCAATTGCATTATTAGCAGTAAATAATGTTGTCCCATCAAATAAAAATTGTGGTTATAGATTTAGATTGTTTTCTAAAAAGTTAGTTGGATTATTGGAAGCCAAAGATTTAAGTGAAGAAGAAAGTAATTATTTAGATGAATGTATTGAGTATTGGCTTGAATTTCAAAGAAACGATGACCAATTTAATAAAAATATTATTTTAAAAGAATATATAAGAAATGGTAATAGATATATAATGGATTTATTAATACAAGAAGGATATGAAAATGTTTCAGGAATTAATATTAATATACCTAGAGATGAATTTATTAAAAGAGTTATAGCCTCAGGCGTTGAAACAGAAAAGGTTAGAAAGCTAGTAAAAAGGTGAATGTATGAAATTATTTTTGTGTGGTGGTGGATCTGGAAATCAAATTAAATTTGCTTTAAATAAATTTTCCTCATGTATTGATAGATCAAAGCCAATATTATATATTCCTCTTGCAATGGATGAGGATAAATATGATTCATGTAAAGAGTGGTTTTCTTCAGAAATAAAGTTGATTGGAATTAAAAACTTTGATATGGTTAAAAGCTCATTAGAATTATCTAAAAAGAATTTTAAGAATTATTGCGCATTATTCATTGGCGGTGGTAATACTTATAAATTATTAAAAGATATAAAAAATAATTTGAACTTTGAGAAAATAAAAGAATATTTAAATAATGATGGAATTGTATTTGGAGGAAGCGCTGGTGCTATTATCTTTGGGAAAAGTATTAATGGTTGTTTATTAGATGATGGTAATTATGTCGGTTTAAAAGATTGTAACGGATTTAATTACTTGAATGATTATTCAATATTATGTCATTTAAATAGTCAAAATTTTAAAAAAAATAATAATCATTTAATTGAATTTTCAAAAAACAATAAGACAATATATTTGCCAGAAGAAGACACAATAATTATTTCTGATAAAAAAATTAGTTTTATTGGTCAAAAGAAATATATAATTTTTGATAATGGGAAATTTGTTAAGCATAATTTTGCTAATATGAAAAAGGATATTAATAAATAGGAGGGTTTATGTTAGATATTAAATTAATAAAGAAAGATAAAGAAAAAATTGAAAATGCATTAAGAAAAAGAATGCCAGAGTGTACATTAGATAATGTTGTTAGATTAGATGATGAAAGATTACTTTTACAAAGAAAAAAAGAAGAACTACAAAAAATTCGTAATGAAAAGACAAAAGAAATTTCAATACTAAAGCAAGAAAAACAAGATGTTCAGAATCTGTTATTAGATATGAAAAAAATTAGTTCACTAATTAAAGAAATTAATCAAAAGTTAATTGTTGTTAATAATACATTATTTGAGGAATTAAGTAGTTATCCGAACATCCCAGATGATGATTTAGTAGCTGGTGGAAAAGAGAATAATGAATCTTTATACAAGTATTTGAAACAACCAACATTTGATTTTAAAGAAAAAGATCATATTGAACTAGAACGTGATTTGAACTTGATTGATTATGAAAGGGGTGTTAAATTAGCAGGACAAGGAAGTTGGGTTTATACAGGAAATGGAGCTTTGTTAGAATGGGCTTTATTATGTTACTTTGTAAATTCACATTTGAGTAATGGTTGGGATTTTAAACTAGTTCCTCATATGCTTAATTATGATTGTGGATATGTTGCTGGTCAGTTTCCTAAGTTTAAAGACGAAGTGTATTGGATAGATGATGGAAAAGAGGTTAAAGGTAAGTTTTTATTACCAACTGCTGAGACTGCATTAGTAAATATGCATAGTAATGAAATTTTAAATGAGTATGAACTTCCAAAGAAATATTTTTCGTATACTCCATGCTATAGAAGAGAAGCGGGAAGTTCTAGAAAAGAGGAAAGAGGAATTATTAGAGGTCATCAATTCAATAAAGTAGAAATGGTTCAATTTACTGTTCCAGAAAAAGCAGATGAATCTTTTGATGAAATGTTATATAATGCTGAAAAAATACTTCAAGGGTTAGATTTACATTATCAAGTTAGTAAACTAGCTGCAGGGGATTGTAGTTCAAGTATGACAAGAACATATGATATTGAAATATGGATACCTAGTATGAAAATATATAAGGAAGTAAGTTCTGTGTCAAATTGTCGTGATTATCAAGCAAGAAGAGGAAATATAAGATATAAAGATTCTATAACTGGAAAAACCAAATTAGTAAATACCTTAAATGGTTCTGGATTGGCTACAAGCAGATTAGTTCCAGCATTATTAGAACAATTACAACAATCTGATGGAAGTGTAATTATCCCTAAAGTATTAAGACCATATATGAATGGTATGGAAAAAATTGAAGCTCCAGAAAAAGTTTTAAGAAGGAAAAAATGAGTGTTATAAAGTGCGTTATTTTAGATATTGATGGCACCATTTCAAACTCCAAAAGCGAAATAACAAAAGAAACTAAAAATATTTTGAATTATCTTATGAAAAAAGGTGTTATTGTGATTTTGTCAAGTGGAAGAACTGCCCAATA
The DNA here is from genome assembly GCA_018714855.1 of Candidatus Aphodocola excrementigallinarum. GTDB lineage: Bacteria > Bacillota_I > Bacilli_A > RF39 > UBA660 > Aphodocola > Aphodocola excrementigallinarum. Next base: position 1,440 of record DVMT01000036.1, on the reverse strand, counting down.
TGTAGTAAATATTAGTAAAAAAATTTCGGCAGAAAATATTATAATATCAAATAATGGTTCATATATTTATGATTATAAAAATAATGAGGTTTTATATGAAAATCATTATACAAAAAAGAATCTTAAACTTATTTGGAATACTTGTTTAAAATATAATGTTGACATGATTTTTAATGATGATATTGTAAGGTTTAGAAAGTATATTTGTTTAAATAAAAGCTATAACGAAGAAAATGATATTATAATTAATGACTTCGATGAACTAAAAAGTAAAATATATCAGATTGTATTACTAGGTAATAATGATAATAATTTTAGTAATTGTCTTGCGGAAATAAAGAAATTTGGATTTATTATTAATAATTTTTCTAAAGGAAGTAATGGAATTAATTTTGCAGATGTGAATTGCAATGGTGTTACTAAAGGAACAGCAGTTAAGAAAATTTCTAAATTGCTCAATGTTAAAAAAGATGAAATATTATGTATTGGCGATTCTTTGAATGATATTGAGTTATTTAATAATTGCGGAGTAAAAGTAGCAATGAAGAATGCTCATGACAATTTAAAAATACTGGCTGATTATATTACCGATTATACTAACGACGAAGATGGTGCTGCTTTATTTCTTAAATCAATGTTCAAACTATAAAAATTAAGATTATATTATTTTATCTCTTTAGTTGTATAGATTGAAACGAAAAAACAGTGAAACAAAATATTCAAATAATATAATTGTTGATAAAATAATTTTAACAAATTTTGATGTTATAATTAATTAACAGGTAAAAATGAATATGGATAAGAAATATAATAATTTGTTGAAGACTTGAAAAAATTAAAAAAATGAAATAATAAAAGAAATGAATCTTAAAAATGATATTTTATTATGAATTCAAACCCCTAAAATTATGAATATAGAGGATTTAGTTTAAATAAAATTACAATATCTTCATAAACAAACATAGATAATATTAGGTTTTAACTGACAGATTATAAGGTGAAAGCAGTTAAATATTAGACACCTATCTAAACTTTAATATAATTTTTAAATCTATTACTAAAAATATCTTTAGTGGTGTATTAAAAGTGCTTTTATATACTATATTTCCAATAGGATTTATTGTATATTTGCCAGTTAAAGTATTACTTACAAATAATATTTTAATAGCTTTAATAGTTATATTATTTACTATATTTATGGTTGTGCTTGCATTTGTAGTTTTTAATATAGGATTAAAAAGATATTCATCAACTAATTTGATGAATGCAAGAGTATAATTAAAGAAAGGAGTTTTAATTATGAAGTATATTTTTCCTGATTATGATAAATCATTGTTAAGTTTAGTTAGTTCGATTGAAAATTATTTTGGAATAAAAAATAGTAGAAAAACTTTACCAATGCTTGATGAAGCATTAAAAGAAAAAGAATACAAAAATATT
>DVMT01000035.1 GCA_018714855.1 Candidatus Aphodocola excrementigallinarum | reverse complement strand
CCATCATTTTATCACTCTTATTAGCAATAATAATAGTAATAAAAAAATGACACCAGCTTTAAGCTAGTGTCAACACAATGAAAATTGGGTTGGCATTCAAATAATATGAATGCTCCTCTTTTATTTTATGAAGTTTCCTTCATCTACATACATAATAACATATTTAAATGTTTTTTTAAAGATGTAAAATATTATTTAATTTTATCTTTAAACGTATTAAACATTTTAATTATAGCATCATATGTTTCTTTAGATGTTTTTTCTTTTAGTTTCAAAAAAGCTTTTTTACTATCTCCTTTATATACTTCCTGCCAATTTTGCATTATAAAATCATATATTATTTTGTTTTCGCCTGGTTTTAAAGTAACACCATTTTTTAAAGCAAATTTATCTATATCATTTAATGATAATCTTTTTAAATATTCTTTTATTAAAACATCATACATTTTTTATCACTCCATTTTATTATATGCATACCATTTTCAAATATCCTCATAATAATAAAAGGTGATGCTTATGAAAAAAGAAGATGAAAAAGATATAACTAAAAAAAGAATAATTGTTTTATCGGTTTTTATATTTATCTTGTTTTTAGTTTTGATATTTAGAATTTCTTATTTGCAACTTTTTGATGTAAAAGCATCAGTAAAAAAACTAAAGGAGTTATCTACAAAAACCGTTTATGGTCCTTCCATGCCAAGGGGAAGAATATTAGATAGAAATTATAACGTAATAGTAGATAATGAAGGCATAAACGTAATTACTTATAAAAAAGAATCTGGCACCACAATTAAAGACGAAATTGAAATGGCTTACGAGCTAGCGCAAAAACTAGATGTTTCATACACTAAATTAAAGGATGAAGCATTAAAAGATTTTTGGATCGTAAATAATGAAAAAAAGGCTGACTCTAAAATAACTGATGAAGAGCGCGAATTATATGAAAGAAGAAAACTATCTAGTGATGATTTATATGATTTAAAAATAAAAAGAATAACTGACAAAGAGCTATCTAAATATGATGATTTAGATAAAGAAGCAGCCTATATTTATTATTTGATGAATAATGGCTATTCATACGATGATAAGTTAATAAAAGAAGGCGCAAGTGATTATGAGTATGCATATGTTTTACAAAACAAAGATGATTTAAAAGGCTTTGATGCATCAATATCATGGCAAAGATCATATCCTTATGGTGATACTTTAAGGCAAATACTAGGAAGTGTATCAACTACTTCACAAGGTGTTCCAGAAGAGCTAAAAAGCAAGTATTTATCTAAGGGATATGAGCTTTCTGACCGGGTAGGTTTAAGTTATTTGGAATTAGAGTATGAAGATGAGTTAAGTGGCAAAAAAGATGAGTACGAAGTTAAAAACGGGGTAAAAAAACTAGTTAAAGAAGGTAAGCGTGGTAATGACATAGTTTTATCAATTGACATAAACTTACAGCAAGAACTAGAAAAAATAATTGAAGAAGAACTAATAAATGCTAAAAGTGAGGCTAACACCCAGTATTATGATCACACATCAGTTGTTATAACCGATCCTAAAACAGGTGAAATACTTGCAATGGCATCTAAACAAATAACTGAAACATCAGAAGGATATAAAATAAGTGATTACACAACAAACATACTAACTGGAAGTGATACTCCTGGATCAATCGTTAAAGGAGCATCTATGCTTGTTGGTTATAAAACAGGTGCCTTACAAATAGGAGACGTACTTTATGATAAGTGCATAAAGTTTAAAAACACCCCAGAAAAATGTTCATGGAGAAGATCACTTGGAGCATTAAACGATATTAAAGCACTTCAGTTATCTTCTAACTCATATCAGTTTCAAGCGGCACTTAAAGTTGCAGGCGTAAATTATTATTACAACATGCCAATTAAGATAGATGATAGTGCGTTAAACACTTATAGAAGTATTTTTGAAAGCCTTGGATTAGGTTCTAAATCAGGTATTGATTTACCATTTGAAACAGAAGGCTTTAAAGGTAAAACATCAAATGCAGGACTTCTTTTGAATTTCGCAATAGGTCAGTATGACACGTACTCAGCCTTACAACTTTCTAGTTATTTAAACACCATCATAAACGAAGGCGATAGATTAAAGTTAAACTTGGTAAAAGAAGTAAGAGCATCTTCCGATGGCAATGAGTTAGGAGGTGTTATATCAAGTTATGAAAAAACCATTTTAAATAATGCTAACATAGATGATGTTTATTTTAAACGAGTAAAAGAAGGTTTTAAAAGCGTAATGGAAGGATCACTAGGGCGTGGATACATGGGCGATGCACCAAATCCCGCGGGTAAAACCGGAACCTCAGAGAGTTTTTATGATTCTGATGGCGATGGTGTGGTTGATAAAGAAACTTATACAAAGTCATTTATCGGATACGCTCCATATGATGATCCTTTAATGAGCATTATTGCAATAAGCCCTCACGTTTCTCATAAAAATGGTGGGACAACATATACTTCTTCTGTAAATAAACGAATTGTATCAAGAATTTGCAATATTTTCTTTGAAAATTACGAATAATCTGATATAATACCTTTAGTTGATTTAGGAGGAGGGGAATATTTATGGCAAAGAAAAACGAAAACAGAGCAAACGTAACTTTAAAATGCCCTAAATGCGGTGAGTTAAATTATCGTGTTCAAAAAAACAAGAAAAACGACCCAGAACGTATGGAAATTAATAAATTCTGTCCAAGATGTAGATGTCATACAGCTCACAAAGAAACTAAAGCTGCATAATTAAAGTAAGCTAAAGTAAAGCTTATTTTTTAACGTTTAAAAGAAAGGAGTAGTATTTATGTTTAACGTAAATGATATTAAAAACGGTATGACCGTTGAAGATGAAGGAAACATATTTCAAGTTTTAGATTTTTCTCACGTTAAACCAGGAAAAGGTGCTGCGTTTGTAAAAATGAAGCTTAAGAATTTAAGAACGGGTGCAATTGTTGAAAAAACATATAACAGTAGCGTTAAATTAGCACAAGCTCACATTCAAAGAAAACCTATGCAGTATTTATATCAAGCAGGTGATAACTACAGCTTCATGGACATGCAAACTTATGAACAAGTAGAACTTTCTAAAGAACAAATCGGTGATGATATTAAGTTTTTAAAGGAAAACTTAAGCGTTGATATGATTTATTATGGCGATGAGTTAATCGGACTTAACTTACCTGAGAAAATAGATTATGTTGTATCAGCAACCGAGCAAGCCGTTAAAGGAAACACATCATCTGGAGCACAAAAAGACGCAACACTAGAAAACGGAATGACAATAAAGGTGCCTTTATTTATTAATGAAGGTGAAAGCGTACTTGTGTCAACTAAAGACGGAAAATACGTATCAAGAGCCTAATTAGGGCTTTTTTTCTTTATAAATATGTTAAAATAAACTTAGAGGAGATATTTATGGGAAAATTAACAGAAAAATTTGTTGAAATATTAAGAGAACCAGATGATTTAGATTATGAGGAAGGTTATGTTCCACCAAAAACGTTAGAAGAATTGTTTTCTGATTTTTTTGATGAACTAGATGAGAAGATGTATGAAAGTAAAGAAAAACTTAAAAGAATTATAAATAAACCCAGTAAAACAAAGGATGATGATCAAGATGAAGCACCTATATATGATAAAGAGACAGGTAAAAGAATATTATATGTATATGATAAAAACTTTGATCCAAGTGAACATCAAACAAATTTAGATGTTATTATAAAAAAGCATCCGGATAGTGATTCATTACCAGATCTTGATTATTTAAATTATACTGATTCTGATAAAATTATAAAATTTAGAAAATTATAGTGTGTATTTGTAAAAATTTCTCTTTTTTTGTTATTAGTGTTTAACTTTTAAAAAAAATGTGATAAAATACTTTTATAGATAGTAGTAAAATATAATGGAGGGATAAAAATGGCATTTAACCTAAAAAAATTACTTGGTGGAAGTGATGCATCAAGCGAAGATGAATACTATACTTTAAGTGTTGAAGAAGCAAACCGTGAGGAAGCATCTGAAGGAAGCAAGATGATTTTACTCGAGCCTAGAGCATACTCTGAATCACAACAAATCGCAGATTACTTAAAGAAAAGAAACACCGTAGTTGTTAATTTAAAAAGAGTAACACCAGACCAAGGTAAAAGAATAATTGATTTTGTAAGTGGATGCTTGTACGCAATTGGTGGAACAATGCAAAAATTAGGTGATGGTATATTTTTATGCGCTCCTAAAAACATAAATGTTCAAGGTAAAATGACCGATGAGGACGAACCTAAAAGAGGAAGAACTAAAAATATATCAGAAGATTTTTAATGATTAACGTTTATTTAAAAATAACGAATAAGTATAAACCAAAGACATTTTGATAAGAAATGTCTTTTTGTGTGGTATAATATTTTTAGAATAATTGGTAAATTATAATTTGAAAGGATAGTTTGTAATGAATAATAAATATGAATTTTTTATAGCTGGTAGAGCTAGAAATAAAGAAAATATTTTAAAGATATGTAATTTATTTGATAAATACAAAATATCTTATTATTGCTTTTTGAAAAATGAAGATGATTGGGGATATGGAAATAAAAATCAAACACCTGAAGAAAAACAAAAAGAATTTGAATCACTAGGATTAAAAAGTGATATTGTTTTAAAATTATTTAATAATGATTTAGAGGGAGAGAAAAATTCTAAAAATTTATTACTTGTCTTACCAGCAGGAAAAGCTGCACATATTGAATCAGGAATTGCATATGGATTAGGGAAAAAATGTTATGCAATTGGTGAGTATGAAACAACAGATACACTATATAATATTTTTGAAAAAATATTTTTAAACGAAAAAGAATTAGAAGAATTTTTAAAAGAATATAATAATTAAAATTTGAGGAATTGTTTTATGAATATAAATAAAATTAAGAACGAATTAATAAGTCAGAAAAAATCTAAATTTAAAGGTAATATATATCATTATTCACAAGTGAGTTTTGCTTATAATTCAAATAAAATTGAAGGTAGTAGATTAACAAGTGAACAAACAGAAGCAATCTTTGATACATCATCATTTATTCCTAAAAGCAAGACTCTAATTAAATTAGATGATTTAATTGAATCTAAAAATCATTTTAAATTATTTGATTATATGTTAGATAATGTAGATGAACTATTAACTAAAGATATGATAATTGAAATGAATAAAATATTAAAAAGAAATACTAATGATGAAGAAAATCCTAGGTATAATGTTGGTGGTTTTAAAGTTATTCCTAATATAATAGGTGTAGTTAATGTTATTAACACTACTGCTCCAGAAGATGTAGAAGAAGAAATGAAAAAACTATTAAATGAATATAATTCTAAAATTAATATTACATTAGAAGATATAGTTGATTTTCATTTTAGATTTGAAAGAATACATCCTTTTGGAGATGGAAATGGACGTGTTGGTAGAATTATAATGTTCAAGGAATGTTTAAAAAATAATATCATGCCATTTATCGTATTAGATGATGATAAACCTTATTATATGAGAGGCTTAAGAGAATATGAGAATGATAAAAGGTTTTTAATGGATACTATCGGTCATGAACAAGATTTATACGAAAAAATGTGTGAAGAATTATTAGATTTCGAAACAGAAGAAAATAATTGAAAAATTGTAATTAAATGTGCGGACACTTATTATTTCCTTATATTACAAAATATATTTTATTAAAGCTTGCAAAATAAATATTTGCATGATAGAATATAACATGTAAAAGCAAATGAGGAAGACGTTAACATATAAGTAGTTAAAAGAGAGTCATTTATTTGGTGTGAAAATGATTAATAAAAGTATGTTAAGAATCACTTCTGATGTGTTTATCTGAAAAATAAGTAGGGTATTTCCGCTTGAAGCGTTAAAACAAGTAAGATGCATATCAAAAGATATGAATTAAGGTGGTACCGCGGGGTAAACTCGTCCTTTAGTTAGGATGAGTTTTTTTATTTAAAGGAGGTGTTTTATGAATATTGAATATGAATCTAGAATACTAGAAGTTGATAAGCAAAAGGCAATTGATAAACTTAAAAGTTTGAATGCAAGTTTTGTTGGCGAATATAATTATACAAGATATGTTTACGATACTAAGCCGGTACGTAAAAACAAATGGATTAGATTAAGAAGCGATGGTAAAAAAACAACACTTACCTTTAAAGAGTTTAAAAGTAAGAGTATAGATGGTACAAACGAACTTGAAATAGAAGTATCTGATTTAGATAAAACAAAAGAATTTTTAAAAATACTTGGATATACACCAAGAAGCATTCAAGAAAACCAAAGAACAAGATATAATTTAAATGGTGTTGAAATAGATATAGATTCATGGCCTTTTATTCCTACGTTTATAGAAGTAGAAGGAAAAAATGAAATGGAAGTTAATAAAGTAATTAACATTTTAAAAGATTGTGGTAAAGAAGTAACCAATTTAGATGTACAAGGAATATATGAAAAATATGGATATAAAAAAGAAGATATAAATTATTTGAGTTTTAAAGGAGATGAGTAAAATGAGTAAGATATTTAAAGAGTTACCAAAGAAAAGTGAGTATGAACAAGAACAGGAAATACTAAAAAAATGGAAAGAAGAAGACATATTAAAAAAGACGATAGATAACAGAGAGACTTGCGAAAACTGGGTGTTCTATGATGGACCTGCAACGGCAAATGGTAATCCTGGTGTTCATCATATGGTTGCTAAATTTATAAAAGATGCTTTTTGTAAGTATCAAACGATGAAAGGAAAAAGAGTACTAAGAAAAATAGGATGGGATACTCATGGTTTGCCGGTTGAAGTGCAAGTAGAAAAAGAACTTGGTTTTAACGGTAAAAAAGACATTGAAAAATATGGTGTTGAACAGTTTAACAAAAAATGTCGTGAAGCAGTATGGAAAAACGAAGAGGCATTTACTAGGTTAACTGATGAAATGGGACAGTTTATTGACACTAAAAACTCTTATATAACTTATAAAAATGATTATATAGAAACAGAGTGGTGGATATTAAAGAAATTCTTTGATGAGGGATTATTTTATGAAGGTGTTAAAATAACTCCATATTGTCCAAGATGTGGAACGTCACTTGCATCTCACGAAGTTGCACAAGGATATAAAGAAGTATCGGTAGATACGGTAATTGTTCCAATGAAGAAAAAGGACGAAGACGCATACTTCCTTGTTTGGACGACTACTCCTTGGACTTTAATTGCAAACGTTGCTTTATGTGTTAATCCAGATGAAACTTACGTAAAAGTAGAATCTAAGGGTTATAAGTTTATACTAGCTAAAGCTTTAATGAATAAAGTATTAGGTGATGATGTAAAAATAGTAGAAGAGTATAAAGGAAAAGATTTAGAATATCAAGAGTATGAACAGTTACTTCCTTTCTTAACGGTAAATAAAAAAGCGTTTTTTGTAACTTGTGATAATTATGTTACCATGGAAGATGGAACTGGTGTTGTTCATATCGCACCTGCTTTTGGTGAGGATGATGCAAACGTTGGTAAAAAATACAATTTACCATATTTAAATCCAGTTGGAGAAGATGGATGCTACACGGATGGCCCATGGAAAGGTATGAGGGTATTTGATGCCGATTTAGAAGTAATTAAATACCTAAAAGAAAATGATAAGTTATTTAAAAAGCAAAAAATAGTACATAACTATCCTCACTGCTGGAGATGTAAATCACCACTTTTATACTACTCAAAACCATCATTTTATCTAGAGGTTACTAAAATAAAAGATAAGATAATAGAAGAAAATAAAAAGGTTAATTGGTATCCTTCTTACGTTGGTGAAAAACGTTTTGGAAACTGGCTTGAAGAGTTAAAGGACTGGGCAATATCTCGTCAAAGATACTGGGGAACACCACTTCCTTTATGGAGATGTTCTTGTGGTCATGAAGAAATGATAGGATCAAGAAAAGAACTAGTAGAAAAAGCGGTAGAGAAAATAGATGAAACGATTGAACTACACCGTCCATACGTTGATGATATTCACATTAAATGTCCAAAGTGTGGAAAGAAAATGACGCGCGTTAAAGACGTTATTGACTGCTGGTTTGATTCAGGATCTATGCCATTTGCACAGTATCATTATCCTTTTGAAAATGAAGATTTATTTAAAGAACAATTTCCAGCAGACTTTATCGCTGAAGGTATTGATCAAACAAGAGGTTGGTTTTACTCTTTACTTGTTATAAGTGTTTTTGTAACAGGTAAAAGCCCTTATAAAAACGTTTTAGTGAATGATTTATTACTTGATAAAAACGGTCAAAAAATGCATAAGTCAAGAGGTAATGCAATTGAACCATTTAGTTTGATAGAAAAAAATGGTGCAGATCCAATAAGATGGTACTTACCTTACGTATCACCAGTTTGGACTCCTATTAAATTTGATGAAGAAGGCTTAAAAGAAGTATACTCTAAATTCTTTAACACCTTTAAAAATACGTATTCTTTCTTTGCACTTTATGCAAACACTGATAACGTAGATCCAAGAAAGTTTAGCGTATCTTATGATAAACTAGAAGAAATTGATAAATGGCTATTATCAAAATACAATAAGTTATTAGATTACGTAACTAAAGCATATGATGAGTATGATTTAACAAGAGTCGTAAGAAGCGTAACGGACTTTGTAAGTGAAGATTTATCTAACTGGTACATAAGAAGAACCAGAAAAAGATTTTGGGCTCATGATTTAGACGATAGCAAAAAGGCTGTTTATAAAACAACGTATGATGTTTTAGTAGGATTATGTAAAATAATTGCACCAATTGCATCATTTACCGCTGAGGAGATATATACTAATTTAACTGATGGAACTTCAGTTCACCTAAGTGATTTTCCAAAGTCTAATTTATCACTAGTAGACGATAGAATAGAAAATAAAATGGATTTAGTAAGAAGCATAATCTCACTTGGTAGAAACGCAAGAGAAGAAGTTAAAATAAAGGTAAGACAACCAATTAGTGAAGTATTAATAGATGGTAAAGATAAAGATTTAATTGGAGACTTAGATGAATTAATAAAAGAGGAGTTAAACGTAAAGAAAGTAACTTATATAAATGATTTATCTAAATATATGGATTTTGAAGTTAAACCAAACTTTAAAGTTGTAGGTAAAATATTCGGCCCTAAGATCAAATTATATCAAGAAGAACTTAAAAAATTAACTGACGAAGATATTAAATTTATTCAAAATGGTGAGGCTGTAACAATAAAAATAGATGGTGAGTTATTTGATATAACAGAAGAAATGGTTGATATAAGAGTATCTGCTAAAGAAGGTTATGATGTAGCTAAAGATGAAAATAACTTCATAATTTTAAATACAACATTAACAAGTGAATTAATAAATGAAGGTATTGCAAGAGAACTTATTTCTAAAGTTCAAAACTTAAGAAAACAAAAAGACTTTGATGTTGCAGATAGAATCAAACTTTATTATGAAGGACCATCATCATTTGATAAGGTAATAGAATCATTTGGTGATATGATTAAAAAAGAAACATTAAGTAAAGAGTTGATTAAAAAAGAAGAATTAACTGATAAATTCAACTTAAATGGAATAGAAGTTAAATTAGACGTAGAAAAGGCTTAGAAATAAGTCTTTTTTCATGATATAATTATTCTGGAGGTAAAGCATGAAAGGTAAGTTAATAGTAATTGAAGGAGCTTGTGATGGAATAGGTAAAACAACACAATATAACTTATTAAAAGAATATTTAATTAAAAGTGGTAAAAAGGTTTGGACTCATCATTTTCCAACTTATAATTCAAAGCAAGGGATATTAACGGAATATTATTTAAATGGTGATTTAGGTAAGCCAGAAGAGTTATCTCCTTACTTAATAAATTCTATTTATGCAGTTGATAGAGCTCTTACTTGGAACATGGAGTTAAAAGAAAAATATGACGAAGGATACATTATACTTCTAGATAGATATACAACATCAAGTCAGATATATCAATCATCACTAATTGAAGATGAAAATGATAAAAAGAGTTTTATTAATTATGTAAATGATTATGAATATGATAAACTTGGATTAAAAAAGCCTGATAAAGTTATATTTCTAACTGCAAATTATGATGTAGTTAAAAACATGAGGAACAAAAGAACCGATAACGATGGGGTTAAAAACGACGTTTATGAGCGTGATGATGAATTAATGAGAAAAATATATGATAATTCTTCTTTTGTTGCAGATTACTTACACTTTGATAAGATAAAGTGTGATAAAAATGGTAAATTAAAAAGCATTGATGAGATACAAGAAGATATAAGAAAAATTATCAATAAAATATAAGAAAGCAAGAAAAAATTTTCTTGTTTTTTTGTTTTGTCATTTTTCCACAGCGCAAACTTGACAGTGAGGGGGTATTATGTTATAATAATCCACATTTAAAAGAAAAGGGGAATTTTGGTATGATTAATGGTATGAAAAAGATTAGTAAGTATAAATTTTCTGAGATTTGTTCTAGAATAGAGGATATAATATATAAATATTTTGATAAGAATGTTAATCCTTCTAATTTTAACAGGAATTTAAGTAATGATGAGACTAATACAATAAATCTTGATGAAAGAAAATTTACAATGTTTTTATCAAATGGAGATATATTAAATTATCATATTGATAAGAATAATTTAGCACATCTTCTTGGTATTAATACTGATTATTTAATTACTAAAGGAATATATTCAAAAGATGAAAGTTCTTTTGATATATTAGAGAAAATAATAAGAAATCCAGATAAACTTTATAGTAAGTATGAACAAAACATAATTAATATAAATGAAGTTGTATCAGATTATATAGAAAGAAAACTTGATTCTTTCGAAACCAATGCTTTTATGGATTTTAATTCTATATTATGGGTTTGTAAATATGATAATAATAGAACTTATTCCTTCAAAGGAAATTATGATATTAGTTATTATGTTGTACATCAAAAAGATGATAAATATTATTTGTTATTGATAAGTGAAATTGAAAAAAATAAATATGTACCAATAAGTAATCAATCATTTGATTCATATGAAGAATTAGTTGATAGTTTATCGGATAAAATTATTTATCAAGAATTGTTATTATCAACTGGATTATCTATAAAACAAGGCTATAATAAATCAACAAGGCTTTGGATTAATTCAGATACTAAAAAGCATAAATTACAAACGTTACAAAAAGATGTTGACATTTTCTCGTGTATACCAAACGTATTAAATGATTATTTGTATTTACTTCAAATATTTAAATCAAACAAGATTGAGCAGCATCAAAACAGTGATGTATTATATGAAATAGCTTCGTTAATGGCAAGTAAAAAACCTATTGATGTAACTAAAATGAAATATGGTTATGATATTACTGATGAGATGCAAACCATTATTGATGCTTATAACGACTCTTTATTTAATGAAAATAATTTTAATGAGACAGAAACATTTTCTAGTGTAAAAAAAGAAAATGATGAGTTAAAGAAAAAATTAGAAGATGCTTTAAAGACTGTTGAAATATTAACAGCTCAAAATAGTGATTTAAAAGATAAATATTCTGATAAAG
>DVMT01000034.1 GCA_018714855.1 Candidatus Aphodocola excrementigallinarum | reverse complement strand
GATAATCATTCTCTTAATTTCAATATTTTTGATAAATTTCAATCGTATAACTTTTTAAATAATTTAATTTTTAATCCTACATTTTAACTTTTTCTATTATTTTCCCCAAAACTCTTTACATTAACTTTATACTAACTTAACAGTTAACTTTACATATACTTGCTTTGTGCAAAGAAAATTAATTTAATTATTATTTTGTAAAAGCCGAAAAATCTATTCCAATATTTTCACTTTCCCATAATATATCTTAAATCAACAACAATCTATATTTTATTAACTCTAACACTTTGTATTTGGTCATCATATAATGAATCAACGCTTATTTTAGCTTCTTTAAGCTTAATTTTAAGTCGTTTTAACGCATGATTTTGAAGCTGTCTTACTCTTTCTTTTGTTATATGAAATTCATCTTTCAATAATTCTAAAGTATAAATATTACCATCAAATAAACCTAATCTCTTTTCAAGGATTTCCTTTTCTCTATTTATTTTAAAAGCATCTTTATAAAGATTATAATTTTCGATATAATCATTATCAAAATCTAAGTTAATGTTTGAATTTGCAGTTTCAATTACTGATTTATTGTAATATGTAACTATTTTTAATAAATATTGCTGTGAAATTTTATGTTTACTTTGTAATAACATAACTATTTTATTAACAAAATCTTGTTCTAATTTACATATATCTGATTTATTTTTAATATTATCAACATTATTAAGATTTATTATTTTACTGATGTTTTTAATAGCATTATTTATCTCATAATCTTTAAGATCACAACTAGATAAAGTAGATCTTATGATTTGTAAGTATTTATCGATTTTTTCTTTTAGTATTGTTCTAACCTCACAATTTTTACTAATTTCATTTAGTTTATTATTTAAATCATATATATTTGAATTATCTAGGATTTCATTTTTGTTTTTTTCAGCTTCGCCAGTAATAGAACTAAAACTTTCTTTATACTCTTCATATGATTTTTTATTATCCGCTATTGTTTTTTTAATAACATCATTTATATCTCCAAAATTTTTATCTGGATTTATAATAGAATTTAAATTTATATTATCAATGTATTTTCTTTTTTCAATTAGTAGTAAGTTCCTTTTATTTAATTTCTCTAACTCAGATAAAATATTTATGTTTTCTTTATTTTCTCTTGTATAAATTTTAGGCTTTTTACCATGAAGCATGTTATTCATTTTATCTTTTTGATTATTTATTTTACGCAACTCACGATTAATATTACCTCTTATGTTAATTAAATTTGATTTTAATTTTATAATAAAATCGTTTTCATTATGTAATTTATCTATTTTTTTGCTCATTTTAAAATTTTCAAAATCAAGCATTGTAAGTATTATACCAAATTGTTTAATAACATTTTTTTCTTGTTCATTAAATAACGAAGTACCATATGAAATCAATTTTCCATTTTTATCATATTTATTATCTGTTAAGAAAATTTTATTAATGACGTTTTTTATTTCTTTAATAATGCTATCATTTTCAAGTTCGTTAAAATCCAAACTTGATAAATCAGCGATAAAATCGCCTAATTCAGCATCTTGTTCTTCACTTGAAACCTTTGAATCTAATGAAACATAATTAGATTGATCCTGCATTATTATTAAAACATCTTTTTTAGATAATCCAGTGTCTTTTTGAATGACTTCAACGGAAGGCATCTTATTATGTTTTTGAAAATAAGTTGCTATAAATTTGTTTACTTTATAAATCTTATCCGCAAAATGGACTGGATTTCTAACCATTTTATCTTTATCTTTTATGGAACGGCTAATAGCTTGTCTTATCCACCAGGTTGCATAAGTAGAAAACTTATATCCTTTTGTTGCATCAAATTTATCTACCGCCTTCATTAAACCTAAATTACCCTCTTGTACTAAATCAAGTAAGTTAAAAGAATGCAACTTATATTGTTTAGCCATTTTTTTAGCATTAGATATTACCAATCTTAAGTTTGATTTTATTAATAAATTTTTTGCTTCTTTATCACCTTGTTTAGCTAAAACAGCTGCATTATGTTCATCTTCTTCAGAAAGCATAGGATATCTGGACATTTCTTTTAAATAAATACGAAAAATATCTTCTGTATCATCAAAATCTTTACCATTAAAATCATAATCTAAAATTTCTTTTTTTGGCTCATCAATCAAAATATTACTTTCTTCTAATACTTTATATATATAATCAATATCATCTTCTATTAAAGAATTATTTGAGATTAAATTATCTATTTTTTTAATTGATATATACTTTTGTTTATTTTTTATGAAAGTATTTTTATTAATATATCCTTTAATTTGATTTTGTTTCATAACGCATTCTCCTATATTAAAATAATACCATTATTATTGTATTAATTCAAATTATTTTTTTTAAAATAACAAAAATATGTAAAGAAAAAGCGACCAAAATTAGTCGTTTTCTTCTTCCTTTTCATTTTCTTCTTCTTTTAACTCACTTGATAGAGCTTTTTTAAGTTCATCCTTATTCATAGTTGAGTATCCTTTAATACCTTTTTCCTTTGCCATTTCTTTAAGTTTAGGTAAAGTTACATCATCTAACATATCTTCATCAGGCATTTTTCCATTTTCTACTAAATAATCTATTTGCTCTTTAGTTAACGTTTCGTGCTCAATTAAGTTAGCTGCTATTAAATCAAGTAAGTCTCTGTTTTTCTCAATGATCTTTTTAGCTTTTGCATAGCAATCATTAATTATTTTTCTAACCTCGTTATCTATTTCTAAAGCAACCTGATCAGAAAAGTTTCTGTTTTTATTATAATCTCTTCCTAAGAATGAACTTCCTTCTGGAGTTTCTAACTGTACCGGACCAAGTGATGACATACCGTATTCCGTTACCATGCTACGAGCAATTTTTGTTGCCTTTGAAAAATCGTTATGAGCTCCAGTTGTAACTTCGTTAAACACAACCTCCTCAGAAACACGTCCACCAAGTAATCCCATAATCTCTTCTAAAAGCTCGGTTTTAGTTGCGGTATACTTTTCTTCTTTAGGAAGCATAAGGTTATAACCTCCGGCTTGGCCACGAGGTATTATAGTTACTTTTTGAACATCATTTGCGTTATCTAGCTTAATACCAAGTACGGCATGCCCGGCTTCGTGATATGCAACAAGCCTTTTTTCCTTAGCAGTATACTTCTTAGTTACCTTTGCAGGTCCCATTATTACCCTGTCTACTGCCTCGTCAATTTCAGACATCGTAATTGCTGCTTTTTCTCTTCTTACCGCAAGTAATGCAGCTTCATTAAGTAGGTTTTCCAAGTCTGCACCAGAAAAACCAACCGTTCTTTTAGCAATACTATCTAAGTGAACACTTTTAGATAATACTTTGTTTCTTGCGTGTACTTTTAAAATATCTTCTCTTGCTTTAGCATCAGGAAGTGCAACCGTTACTTGTCTGTCAAATCTTCCTGGTCTTAAAAGCGCTGGATCAAGAACGTCAGGTCTATTTGTTGCAGCGATAATTATGATACCCTCATTAGAACCAAAACCATCCATCTCAGTTAATAACTGGTTTAACGTTTGCTCTCTTTCATCGTGTCCACCGCCGATACCAGTACCACGCTGACGACCTACAGCATCTATTTCATCTATGAATATTAAACATGGAGCATTTTGTTTAGCTTGTTTAAACATGTCTCTTACACGGCTTGCACCAATACCAACGTATAACTCTACGAAATCAGAACCTGATATAAAGTAAAATGGTACGTTAGCTTCACCTGCAACCGCTTTTGCAAGTAATGTTTTACCTGTTCCTGGAGGACCTACTAAAAGTACTCCTTTTGGTATTCTAGCTCCTAATTTAGTAAACTTCTTTGGATTTTTTAAAAAGTCAATTAACTCTTGTAATTCTTCTTTTTCTTCAGGAAGACCTGCAACATCCTTAAATGTTGTTTTTCCCTTATCAGGATTTAGTTTTGCCCTACTTCTTCCAAAGTCCATTGAACCTTTTTGTCCTCCTAGTTGCTTAGTAAAGAACCAAAAAGCAATTCCAATTAAAATTATGTAAGGTAAAATATTCATTAAGAATACGTACCAAGCAGAAGATGTTGGATCAGATTTTGATACTATTTTAAAATCTTTTTCCTCACTTTGGTTTACAATTCCTTCTATAACAGTATCAGAAAGTGGTGTTTTAACGCTAAATGTCTCTCCTTCTTTTGCGTCCCTTAAAGTACCAGTTAATTGATACGTATAAGCAGAAGTACTTGGAGTTATAACAACTTCTTTTATGTTATTATCTTTTAATTCCTTGTTAAACTCATTATATGATAATTCCTTGTTCATGTTATTAGACAAGCTATAAAATATCATTATAGCAACCCCTATTATTAATAACAGAGCATACGGAAACATTCCCTTTTTCATGTTTTGATTATTTTGCATTATAAATCCTCCTTGTAATACTTTAATATTATATCATACTTTCCCCTTTTTGACCTATCATATTTAGATTTTTTAAGGCCTGGAAGCCATATTATCTTTCCTGTTTTATCAGTTACAATAGGATACAAATTTCTTTTTTCTTTATCTACTTTTGAATTAATTAAAATATCTTTTACTTTCTTAGTACCATTAAGCCCTAATACCTCCATACTATCTTTGTTTCTTTTATTTCTTACGTATAAAGGAAGTTTTACCTCACTGCTTAAAAAACAAGCTGTATAATTTGATGTATCGGGCACTTTATCTATTTTTTTTATCACATAACCATTAGGTAATTTTACATAATCATTCAAACAATAGCAATAGCTATTATATTCCTTTTTCTTGTCGAAATAAATCTTATTATAAGACTTAATTATATTTATTTCATCCGGAAGCGTAATTTTATATGTTGTTCTTTTATTATAAAGCATATCAACGATCTTTTTTACATGACTTTTATTAATCTTATTAATGTTCTTATCATAAATATTAAATAAATACAATTCTATTATTTTTCTTATAATTAAACTTTTTTCCTTTTTTATTTTATCTATTATAATCTCATTATCTTTAACTACTTTTTTATATTCTTCATTTACAATATCATTAACAAATTCATTATAACTATTAAGTTCACAAGAAAAAGCTAAAAATTTTTTATGAATGCTTTTATTTTCTTTTTTTAAATATGGAAGTATGTTATTGCGAAACCTGTTTCTGGTATACTTTAAATCATCATTAGAACAATCTATAGCATATGAAATATTATTATCATCTAGATATTTTTTAATATAATCTTTAGTTAAGTATAATAATGGTCTTACAATATTATAATTATCTCTTTTAGATATCAATTTAATGCCAGCATAACCATTTAAGTTAGAACCACGTGAAATACGCATCAAAATAGTCTCAGTAAGATCATCACCATGATGAGCCGTAAATAAATATTTAGAGTTATATTTTTTCATTAAAGTATCAAAAAATTTATATCTTTTTTCTCTTGCCTCTTCTTCAGTAAACTTATCATTTTTATATTTTTCAATCTTCATTAACTCAAAAATAACGTTGTTTTCTAAACAATATTTTTTTAAATCTTCTTCTTCTTTTTTACTTTCTTTTCTATGATTGTGATTTACGTGTGCACAAATTATTTTATTATTCTTATATTTATTTTTTAATAAATTAAGTAAAAACATAGAATCAGGCCCAAATGATACCGCAACTACTAAAGGATCATTCTCATTTATTTTTAATCCGTCTAAAAAAGAATTTACTTCATTCATAAAATCACCTTAACGTATATTGTATCATAAAAAGAAAAAAACAAAACATGTTTATAAATAGTTTTAATAATTTTTAAGAGTTAGAACAAAAAAAGAAAGTCAAAGGACTTTCTAATCTGTTAACTTATCTTCTAATACCTCTAACGCGTCATCTTCCACTTGTTCACTTTCAAGTGTATAATCAACGTTTGAATAGTATTTAGAACCAGTTCCTGCAGGAATTAATTTACCAATTATAACGTTCTCTTTTAATCCTGTTAAATGGTCAACTTTTCCTTTTATCGCAGCATCTGTTAATATTCTTGTTGTCTCTTGGAATGATGCAGCTGATAAGAATGAATCAGTCTCTAATGATGCTTTGGTAATACCTAACATAATTGGACGACCAGTCGCAGGTTTTTTACCTTGTAAAATAGCATCTTTATTAATTCTAGTAAATTCATGCATTGAAACTAACTTACCATCAACTAAAGGTGTTTCACCAGCATCTACTATTTTTATTCTAGCAATCATACGACGTGCAAGTATTTCAATGTGTTTATCTGAAACATCAACACCTTGTGATTTATAAACTTTTTGTACTTCTTCTAGAATGTAGTTTTGAGCAGTTATTGGATCTGTTACCGCAAGTAATTCTTTTGGATTAATAGAACCAACGTTTAATTTATCTCCTGCCTTAACTGTATCTCCTTGTTCAACACAAAGTTTAACACCATAATTAGTTGTATGCTCTCTTGATTCAACATCATTTGTTATTTCAATTTTATATTTACCATTTAAATCATCAATCTTAGTTACTTTACCATCTATCTCTGCAATCGTTGCTTTAGCTTTTGGATTTCTAGCTTCAAATAACTCTTGTACACGAGGTAAACCTTGAGTTATATCCTCACCAGATGCAACACCTCCGGTGTGGAACGTACGCATAGTAAGCTGTGTACCAGGTTCACCAATTGACTGAGCAGCCATAATACCAACAGCTTCACCTATTTCAACAACGTTACCAGTAGCTAAGTTAGTACCATAACAATGTCTACATATTCCGTTTTCAGTTTTACATGTTAAAGCTGTTCTTATCTCAACTTCTTTTATACCAGCTTTATCAATTTTATCTGCGATAGGCTCTGTAATAAGTTCGTTTTTATCAATGATAACTTCTTTAGTTTTTGGATCAATAACTTTCTTATTAGTATAACGACCTACGATACGTTCATGTAATGGTTCAATTATAGTACCAGCATTTTCATCAACAAAGTCTGATACAACAACACCTTGCATAGTACCGCAATCTTCTTCTCTTACAATAACGTCTTGAACAACATCAACTAAACGTCTTGTTAAGTAACCAGAATCTGCTGTCTTTAAAGCCGTATCAGCGTTACCTTTACGAGCACCGTGAGTAGAAATGAAGAACTCTGATACCGAAAGTCCATCAACAAATGAAGATGTAACTGGTATTTCAACAGCCTCACCATTAGGTTTAGCAAGTAATCCACGCATACCTGCAAGCTGTGTAAATTGTGAAATGTTACCACGAGCTTTAGAGTTAATCATCATCATGATAGGATTATCACTTGGAGCTTCTACTTTTGCTTTTAACTCTGCTTGAACTTGGTTAGTAGCATCATTCCATACGGCACAAACCTTTTCATAACGCTCTCTATCAGTTATTAAACCACGTCTATATTGTTTATTTATCGTATCAACGATTTTTTGTGACTTTTCAACGATTTCATGCTTCTTTTCACTGGTTTCAACGTCTGCAATTGAAATTGAAATACCAGATAAAGTAGAATACTTAAATCCTAAATCTTTTAATCTATCTAGCATGATAGAAGTCTCAGTTGTTTTATAACGTTTAAATATTTGAGCTATTATACTTTTTAAAGCACCTTGAGGGAATGGTTTTACAAGTGGCATTTCTTTTATTGCCTCTGGAATATTTGTTCCCTTTGGTAAGAAATACTTCATTGGAGTTAAGTTTTCAAAATTATCGTCAGTAGGTTCGTTTATGTATTGGAAACCATCTGGTAATACTTCGTTAAAGATTAACTTACCTGGCGTAGTTACTAAGTACATTTCTTTTTGCTCATCAGTAAACGTCTTATACTTTAATGATTTTGCTGGAAGTGCAATTCTTGCGTGTAACGTAATTTCTCTTCTTTCGTATGCACCAATTGCTTCGTTAGGGTCTTTAAAGACTCTTCCTTCTCCTTCTATTCCAGCTTTTTCCATGGTTATGTAGTAGTTACCTAATACCATGTCCTGTGATGGAGTAACGATTGGTTTTCCATCCTTAGGAGATAAAATGTTGTTAGCACCAAGCATTAATATTCTAGCTTCTGCTTGAGCCTCCTCAGAAAGAGGTACGTGAACAGCCATTTGGTCACCATCAAAGTCCGCGTTAAATGCCGTACAAACAAGTGGGTGTAACCTAATTGCTTTACCACTAACTAACTTAGGTTCAAATGCTTGAATACCTAATCTATGAAGCGTAGGAGCACGGTTTAACATTACTGGATGTTCTTTTATAACATCTTCAACAACGTCCCATACTCTCTCATCTTGGTTTTCAATTAATTTCTTAGCAGATTTAATATTATGAACAATATCTCTTTCTACTAGACCATGAATAACGTGTGGCTTGAATAATTCAAGTGCCATTTCCTTTGGTATACCACATTGATACATCTTTAAAGTTGGTCCAACAGCGATAACTGAACGACCTGAGTAATCAACACGTTTACCAAGTAAGTTTTGACGGAAACGTCCTTGTTTACCTTTTAACATACTAGATAAAGATTTTAAAGGTCTGTTAGAAGGACCAGTTACGTTTCTTCCACGTCTTCCGTTATCAAATAGTGCATCAACAGCTTCTTGAAGCATTCTTTTTTCATTTTGAACAATTATTGAAGGAGCGTTTAACTCAAGTAATTTCTTTAAACGATTATTACGGTTAATAACACGTCTATATAAATCATTTAAATCACTAGTTGCAAAACGTCCACCATCTAATTGTATCATTGGTCTTAATTCAGGTGGAATAACAGGAAGTGCTGTTAATATCATCCATTCTGGTTTGTTACCTGATTTATCAAAAGAATCCAATATATCAAGTCTTTTTAATAGTCTTGTTTTCTTTTGCTCAGATGCACCTTCTAATTCTTCTTCTATTTTCTTTATTTCTTCTTTTACATCTATTTCTTTTAATAGTTTTAATATAGCTTCAGCACCCATACCTACTTCAAAAGTATTTCCATACTTTTCATAGTAAGCACGGTATTCTTTATCAGATAAAGTTTGCTTTTTCTCCAAAGGTGCAGCCCCTGGATTAATTACTACGTATGATACGAAGTATAATACTTCCTCTAAGTCTCTTGGAGACATATCAAGAACAAGTCCCATACGGCTTGGTACACCTTTAAAGAACCAGATGTGAGATACTGGTGTTGCAAGTTCGATATGACCCATACGTTCACGACGAACCTTAGACTTAGTAACCTCAACACCACATCTATCACAAATGATATCTTTGTATCTTAATCTCTTGTACTTTCCACAAGCACATTCATAATCCTTAGTAGGACCAAAGATTTTCTCACAGAATAAACCATCTCTTTCAGGTTTTAAAGTACGATAGTTAATTGTCTCAGGCTTTTTTACCTCGCCATAAGACCACTCTCTTATTTGTTCGGGTGAAGCGATAGATATTTTAATTCCAGCAAATCTATTAGCATCTAACATTATTCTTCATCCCCTTCCATTAATGAGTCATCTAACTCATCTAATTCATCTTCAATTTCAGCCTCATAATCATCTTTTTCTTCCTCGAGGTTCTCATTATCCTCTTGTTTAGCTTCTTCTTCTGAAACCACAGAAGTCGATTCTTTTTGATTTACTACTGAAACGTTATCAATTTCTTCTATTGATAGTGGAGAAGATTCTTTATCCTCTTCTTCTTCAAGAGTTTTAACATCTACTTCCTTACCATCTTCAGTAATCATTGCAATGTTTAAACCTAATGCTTGGAACTCTTTAACAAGTACCCTAAAGCTTTCTGGTACACCAGCTTGATTAATTGGTTTTCCTTTAACAATTGATTCGTAAACTTTAACACGACCTACAACATCATCAGATTTAACGGTTAAGATTTCTTGAAGTACGTGTGCAGCTCCATACGCATAAAGTGCCCAAACTTCCATTTCACCAAATCTTTGTCCACCGAACTGTGCTTTACCACCAAGTGGCTGTTGCGTAACAAGTGAATAAGGACCAGTTGCACGTGCGTGTAATTTATCGTCAACCATGTGATCTAGTTTAATCATGTACATAACACCAACCGCAACACGATTGTCAAAAGGTTCACCTGTTTTACCATTATATAATACCGTTTTACCATCTGGAGCCATTCCAGCTTCTTTCATCATCTCTTGAATATCTTCCCAAGTTGCACCATCAAATACTGGAGTTGATGTATAAACACCCAACTTCTTAGCAGCCATTCCTAAGTGCATTTCAAGAATCTGTCCTGGATTCATACGAGATGGAACACCAAGTGGGTTAAGTAATATATCAACTGGAGTACCATCTGGTAAGTATGGCATGTCTTCTTGTGGAGCAACAAGCGAAATAACACCTTTGTTACCGTGACGACCAGCCATCTTATCTCCAACTTGAATCTTACGTTTTTGAATTATATAAACACGAATTTCCTTACTTACTCCTGATGGTAATTCATCAGAATCCTTTTTAGTGTAAATCTTAATATCATGAACGATACCAGCGCCACCGTGTGGAACACGTAAGGATGTGTCCCTTACCTCACGAGTTTTTTCACCAAAAATTGCGTGTAATAATTTTTCTTCTGAAGTTAATTCTACCATTCCTTTTGGAGTTACTTTACCAACTAGAATGTCACCTTCTTTAACTTCGGTTCCTATTCTTATGATACCATTAGCATCCAAGTTCTTACGAGCTTCTTCACTAACGTTTGGAATATCACGAGTAATCTCCTCAGGTCCTAACTTAGTATCACGACACTGAATTTCATAATCTTCTATATAAATTGATGTTAAAACATCATCTTTAACCATTCTTTCGTTTAAAATAACAGCATCCTCATAGTTATAACCATTGTAAGTCATAAACGCAACGGTTAAGTTTTTACCTAATGCAACTTCTCCTTTATCAGTAGAAGGGCCATCTGCTATTATTTGCCCACGTTTTACTTTATCACCAATTCTAACGATTGGTCTTTGATGATAACAAGTACCAGCGTTTGATCCTTCAAAGTTCTTTAAGATGTAAATATCTTTTGCCTTTGCGGTTTTAACAACGATCTTCTTACCATCAACGTATTCTACAACACCATCTGCTTTTGCAGTTACACAAACACCTGAGTCTTTTGCTGCTTGTGCTTCTATACCAGTTGCTACCAAAGGAGCCTCTGCCTTTAATAAAGGAAGTGCTTGACGCTGCATGTTAGATCCCATTAATGCACGGTGAGCATCATCGTGATCAAGGAATGGAATACAACTTGTAGTTACAGATACTATTTGTTGTGGAGATACATCTATATAATCTATCTCACTTGGTTTAGCTAAAATATTTTCACCATTATGACGAGCAGGACAATGCTCTTGAACTATGGTATTTCCATCCATTTCAACTTTTGCTTGCGCTATTATGTGTCCGTTTTCTTCATCAGCGGTTAAATAATCTATTTGATCTTGTAATTTTCCACCTTTAACTCTTCTATAAGGAGTTGTTATAAATCCATAATCATTTACCTTAGCATAATTTGCAAGTGAAGTAATTAAACCTATGTTTGCACCTTCTGGTGACTCAATAGGACAAATTCTACCATAGTGTGATACGTTAACGTCACGTACTTCCATAGCAGCCCTATCACGAGAAAGGCCACCGGGTCCTAATGCTGATAGACGTCTTTTGTTATTTAATTCTGATAATGGATTAATTTGATCCATAAACTGTGATAACGGACTTGATCCAAAGAATTCTTTAATTACTGCCGTTATTGGTCTTATGTTAATTAAAGTTTTTGGAGTTGCTGTTTCAACATCTAAAGTAGTCATTCTCTCACGAATAACCCTTTCCATACGAGCAACACCAACTCTAAATTGGTTTTGTAACAATTCTCCTACTTGTCTTAAACGACGGTTAGATAAATTATCTATCTCATCTATTGAACCTACGTTATGTAAAAGATTCAAATAATAAGATACAGATGCATATATATCAGATATAGTAAGTGTTTTAACAGTTAAACTAGGATCATTACCAATTACCTTTAATATTTTATCAGGTTCATTTGGAGCAAATATATTTACAACTTGAACCATGGTATGATCATCTAACTCTTTATTATCTGTAGCATTAATCATGCCATAACCATTATCTAAAACAGGTTTTAAAGTTTCTAATACTTCATGAGTAAGTTTAGTACCTTTTTTAACTATTACTTTTTTATCTACTACAACATCTTCTGCTATAGTTTGATTTAATAAGCGATCTATTACGTTTAATTTTTTATTAAACTTATAACGACCAACCTTAGCTAAATCATATCTAAAGTTATCGAAAAATCTAGTTATTAACTGGTTTTTAGCACTATCAAGTGTTGCAGGTTCACCTGGTTTTAATTTTTCATAAATCTCAAGTAAAGCCTCATCAGTATTCTTAGTTGAATCTTTCGCTAAAGTATTTACTAAATACTCATCATTACCAAATAACTTTAAGATGTCATCATCAGAAGATAAACCAAATGCTCTTAAGAAAGCCGTTACAACAACTTTTCTGTTACGGTCAATTCTAACATCTACAACGTCCTTACTATTTAATTTATACTCAAGCCAAGTACCTCTTGTTGGTATGATTTGAGATGATATTATAGAGCGTCCATTCTTATCTATTTCTCTTCCATAATATACGCTTGGAGAACGTACTAATTGTGATACTATAACACGCTCAGAACCATTAAATATAAATGATCCAGACTCAGTCATAAGCGGCATATCACCCAAGAATATTTCTTGCTCTTTTACCTCTCCTGTTTCATTATTAAAAAGGCGAGTTTGAACCTTTAACGGAGCAGCATAAGTAGTTTTCTTCTCCTTACATTCCTTAATCGTATGCCTTGGTTCATCAAATGAATAATCACCAAATTCTAAAGATAATGTTCCAGAGAAATTTTCTACTGGGCTTATTTCTTCTAATACTTCTTTGATTCCATCCTTAATAAACCAATTATAGGATTTTGTTTGTATCTCAAGTAAGTCTTGTAATTCTAGGGAATTATTAACTCTTGAGAAATCTCTTCTTTCACGGTATTCGTTTACTTTCTTAATCTTATAAGCCACGCATTTCCACCCCTAAACTATAAAATTTTTAAAGAACATGTCTAAAATTAAAGACACAGTACCAATTTAAAATATTACAAGAAAAAGCTAGCGTTGTCAATACATTTCACAAAAAAACACAAATATTTTCTTTATTTGTGTTTTATTTTTAAATATTAGTCTTAATCAATATTGAATCAACTACTTCTTCGGATGCATCATAACAATTATTATCCAAATCCGCATATTCAAAAGATGCATCAACTAATCTTGTTATGTCAATACTTTCTATTCCGTAATCCCCATCTATATAAAGAGGTAATTTTTTTGAATGTTTACTAATAAATAAACAATTATTTACAAATTCCTTTTTCCAATTAGGCCATTTATAAGCTTTTTTTAAAGCTTTATAATAATCATTAGAATATAACTTATCATTTACTTGGTTCATATTATACCTCCTTTGCCATGATTATATAATATCCCTTTTTCTTAAGAACTACTTCTACTAATTTATAAACTTCCTTCATATCTTTAACTAGTGAATCTGCTCCTTGCTTTTTTCTTACTACTATCCAAAGCTCACCATTTTCTTTTAAATGATCTTTAGCATACATGATAATTTCATAAAGCTTTTTTTTACCTACTCTAATCGGTGGGTTAGATACTATGTAATCATACTTTTTATCTATGTTTTCATATGCATCAGATAAAAACACATTAGCATTTAAATTTTGTTCTTTTATAGACATTTTTGATAAATGAATCGCTCTTTTATTAACATCAGACATATCCACAGTAAAACCTAGAAGTGATGCATATATTCCGATTGCACCGCAGCCACACCCTATATCAAGAAATGTTTTTTCCTGTGGATAAGTGTATTTAAAAGTGTTTAATAACAGTTCCGTCCCAGCGTCTAACTTATTTTTAGAGAAAACGCCATTATCAGTATAAAAATAATAACCTATACTGTGGATAACTACACTAACTTTCCTTATTTCAGATTTTAAATTTTCATCATTTGTAAAATAATGTGCCATAATAATCACCACATAAAAATTATAACATAAATAAAAAGAATACGAAATAACTCATATTCTTTTAGTACTTATTATCTAAATTATTGAAGTTCAACAGTTGCGCCAGCTTCTTCTAACTTAGCTTTGATGTCGTTTGCTTCATCCATTGGAACGTTTTCCTTAACATTTCCACCTTCGTCAGCTACTTTCTTAGCATCCATTAATCCTAAACCAGTGATATCTCTGATTACTTTGATTACTTGGATCTTAGCTGAACCAGCATCTTTTAATACTACTGTTGCAGAAGTCTTTTCTTCAGCTTGTGCTCCAGCAGCAGGTGCAGCAGCAACAGCAACAGCTGATGGATCAACACCAAATTCCTCTTTCATAGCGTCTACTAATTCTTTTACTTCAAGAATTTTCATTTCTTTTATTGCATCAATAATTTCTTGTGTACTTAATTTTGCCATTTTCTTTTCCTCCCTATTTTTAGTTATTTTCCTCTTCTAGATTTTTAGCATGTAAATCTAAACATATAGCAACGTTTTTAACATGCTCCATTAAACCAGCAGCAAGCATTGTAAGTAATCCGTCTTTTGATGGAACGGTTGCTAATTCTTTTAACTCATCTAAGCTTGTTACTTTACCATCTACAACGCCACCTTTAAGCTCTAAAGCTGGGTGATCTTTTGCAAAATCTGCTAGAACTCTAATTGGAGCAATAGCATCATCTGATACTGCAATTGCAGATGGACCTTCAAGACAATTATCTAAGTTAATAGATAACTTATCTAACGCTCTTTTTGTTAAAGTATTTTTATATACTTTATAAGAAGATTCGTTTTCACGTAATTTACGACGTAGTTCAGTTACTTCTGCGTCAGTTAAACCACGGTAATCAAATAAAATAGCACTAGTTGCGTTTTTAACCTTATCAGCTATTTCATTTACAACTTCTTCTTTTTTAGCTATTATAGCTTGATTTGCCATATCATCAATCCTCCTTTTAGTATAATAAGTACCTATAAAATTAAAAGGTCTTTCCAAGCCAAAGACTAAGAAAAGACCTTATAATTCCTAAAATGAAATAAATAAGTCCTCGGTAGGAATATAAGTTATGCAAAATTTGCTCCTACTGTCTTTGGTACTTTAAATTTTATGCCTTGTGCATAAAAACTATTAATAGTTTATATTATTTTTAATTAATTGTCAAATGATGTTAAATCAACCTTAACCGATGGTCCCATAGTAGATGCAAGTGCAACACCTTTTAGGTAAATACCCTTAGCGGCTTGTGGTTTAGATTTTATTATAACATCCATGAATGCTTTAATGTTATCTACAAGCTTTTCATCATCGAAAGAAACCTTACCAACTAAAGCATGAACGTTTGCGTATGAATCTGTACGATACTCAACGCGTCCTTTTTTAACGTCTTCAACGGCCTTTTTAGTATCCATTGTAACCGTACCAGTTTTTGGGTTAGGCATTAATCCTTTTGGCCCTAAAACCTTACCTAACTTACCTAAAAGTGGCATCATCTCTGGTGTTGCGATGATAACGTCAAAATCAAAGAAGTTTTCTTTTTCGATTTTTGATATCATGTCAACGTCACCAACGTAATCAGCACCAGCTTCCTTAGCAGCCTTTGCAGCATCACCCTTAGCAAGTACTAATACTTTTTTTGTTTTACCAGTTCCGTATGGTAAAACGATAGCTCCTCTTAGTTGTTGATCATTTTTCTTTGTATCTAAGTTTAATCTAACTGCTATTTCAACGGTACCATCAAACTTAGATGTAGAAGTTTCTTTAACTAGTTTTACAGCTTCTTCTAAAGGATATAACTTTCCTTTTTCTAGTTTTTCTAAAGCTTCTCTGTACTTTTTACTTCTTTTTTTCATTTTTCATAACCTCCTTGTGGTATAAGCGGATTTTCCTCCCACATAGATAACCTATATGACTATTTTTATTATTTTACTAATCTTTAATTTCAATACCCATGTTCTTAGCGGTACCTTCAACTATTTTCATAGCTTCATCTGTTGTGTACGCATTTAAATCAGGTAATTTTATTTCAGCAATCTCTTTTAATTGTGCCTTTGTAATAGATCCAGCCTTTTCTTTAGATCCAGCTGCAGATCCTTTTTTTACGTTTGCATATTTTTTAAGTAAGAATGGAGTCGGTGGTGTTAAAAATCTAAGTTCAAAACTTCTATCGTCATAAACAGAGATTTCAACTGGAACGATATCTCCCATTCTATCTTTTGTTGCATCATTATATTTAACACAAAACTCACCAGAGTTAACTCCTAATGGACCAAGAGCCGTACCTACTGGTGGAGCAGGTGTAGCTTTTCCTGCTGGTAATTGTAACTTTAACTTTCTTACTAATTCTTTTGCCACGAAAAACACCTCCCATAAATTATTTTTTCGCGAGTGGTCAAATAGCTTTTTGTTTTAAATCCGCGCCTTCCACTAATTTTTT
>DVMT01000033.1 GCA_018714855.1 Candidatus Aphodocola excrementigallinarum | reverse complement strand
TACTTTTATTCATTGTATATTTTTCAAAGCAAAGGTTTTTACAAATTAGAAATAAAATTTACAGATATATGTTAATAGTTGAACTTATTTTAATAATAACTGAATTATTATCTAGTTTCTTAATTGTGTATGCCGACAACTTATTTATTAATATATTCATGTTACGTATTCACTGGTCAACTGGTTTAATTTGGTTTTCACTTCTTTATTATTATAGTATGGTATTTATTAGTGACATTCAAGCTAAAAACTTATTTGAAATAATAACTTATGATAAGAAATCAAAGATAATGAGTGTTATATTTTTAATCGCTATAATAGGTTATTTTTTTGTTCCGTTTGATATGCCAAACCCAAGTAGTATATCCTATATACCAGGTGCTGCATCTTATTATGTTCTTGGCTTTTGTGCGTTTTGTGTTTTTGGAATTGTTTTGTACATACTTAGAAATGGCATGAATGCCCAATTAAGGCAAAAAGTATCAGTTTGGATTATGATAATTGAATTAGCTATCATTTTTGCACTTCAAATAACATTCCCTACGATTGCGTTTTCAGCTATAGGAGCAGCGTTGCAAATGTTTTTCTTATACTTTAACATTGAAAATCCTGATTTAAAAATTATTAAGGACATTGAGACTGTAAAAGAAGACATTGAAAGATCTAGCAAAGCAAAAACCGACTTTTTATCTAACATGTCTCATGAAATAAGATCACCAATGAACGCGATTGTTGGTTTTAGCGAAACCTTACTTAATGATCCTAATTTCAATGAAGAAAGTGCAAGAACCGATATTAAACACATTCAATCAGCGGGAAGTAACTTGCTTGATATTATAAATAATATTCTTGATATTTCTAAAATAGAATCCGGAAAGGAAACGTTAGAAGAAAAAGAGTATTCTTTGGGAAGTGTAGTAATGGAATTGTCTAGTATTATAGAGGCAAGATTAGGAGATAAACCAATAAAGTTTATAATCGATTTTGATCAAGATATTCCATCAAAATTATATGGTGATTCAACTAAAATATTTCAAGTTTTATTAAATATTTTAACTAACTCTGTTAAATATACAGAAGTAGGTAAGATAAAGTTAACGGTTAATGGTACAAAACAAGATGATTATGAGAAATTAAATTTTAAAGTATCAGATACTGGTTATGGAATAAAAAAGGAAGATTATAACAAATTATTTGAGAAATTTTCAAGATTAGAGACCGCAACATCAAATGAAATAGAAGGAACAGGACTTGGGCTTGTAATAACTAAAAAATACGTTGATTTAATGAATGGTAAAATTTGGTTTGAAAGTGAATGGGAAGTTGGAACAACTTTTTACGTTGAATTATCACAGAAGATTGTTGACGAAAGAAAAATTGGAGATATTAAAGAACCAATAAAAACTGATGATAAAATAGAATTTTTAGATTGTTCTTCGTACACGGCACTTATAGTTGATGATAACAAGTTAAATTTAAAGGTAGCATCAAGACTTTTAGGTAAGTATAAATTTAAGATAGATACTGCATCATCTGGTGAAGAATGTGTTTATAAAGTAAAGGAAGGAAATCATTATGATATAATATTCTTGGATCATATGATGCCGGATTTAGATGGTATAAAAACACTACATATAATAAAGAAGTTAGAAGATTATGATGTTCCTCCGGTAGTTGCGTTAACTGCAAATGCTATTACTGGTATGAAAGAGATGTATTTAAAAGAAGGCTTTGATGAATATTTATCTAAACCTATTAATATATCTGAATTAAATAAAATAATTAATAAATATTTTGACAAATAATTTATTATGTTATAATTATAATAAGGAAGGTGATTGATATGAAGGTTTTATCTAAAGTGTTACTTGTTTTAGCTACTTTATTTACTCTTACTGCATGTGGAAAAAAAGAAGAAATAACCGTAAATGATTTCAATCAAATTATGAGAGAAGAAGGTTTTTACGTAACTGATATATCTGATGAAATGGAAGATACTAATATAAGTAATGTATACACCGCAAATAATAAAGAGTTTCAAATAGAGTTTTACGTATTTAAAAGTAATGATATCGCAAAACAAGCTTATGAATCAAATAAAGATATGTTTGTTCAAAACAAAGATTACGAAGGAAAAGAAAAAAGCGATGATGATTATAATGAATACACACAGGAAACAGAAGATTACTACAACGTTTTAAAACGGGTTGGAAAAACACTTTTATACGCATCAGTTAACGTTGATTATAAAGGCGATGTAAAAAGTGCAATTAATAAACTAGGTTATTAGAGCTAACAAAAAGCTCTTTTTTTCATCTTTTTTTTAAATATTAGGGGAAT
This sequence comes from Candidatus Aphodocola excrementigallinarum, assembly GCA_018714855.1. GTDB lineage: Bacteria > Bacillota_I > Bacilli_A > RF39 > UBA660 > Aphodocola > Aphodocola excrementigallinarum. The sequence continues at coordinate 27,209 of DVMT01000033.1, read as the reverse complement.
TTTAAAAAATACGGAGAATTATATATTAGGGAGGTATTTTATGCTAGAGTTAAAACACATAACAAAAAGTTATAAAACTGGTGATTTTAAGCAAGTGGTTTTAAATAACGTAAGTTTAAAGTTTAGAAAAAACGAGTTTGTTATGATATTAGGTCCATCAGGATCAGGTAAAACAACGCTTTTAAACATAATCGGTGGCTTAGATAGATATGATTCTGGTAATTTAATTATCAATGGTAAATCAACTAAGAAGTTTAAAGATAAAAACTGGGATGCATATCGAAATGCTTGTGTGGGTTTTGTTTTTCAAAATTATAATTTAATAAGTCATATATCGGTTTATAAAAACGTTGAGATGGCACTTACTTTAAGCGGTACTAAAACAAGCAAGAAAAAGAAAATGGTTATGGATGCGTTAAAAAAAGTAGGATTAGAAAGGCACGCTAATAAAAAACCATCACAACTATCTGGAGGACAAATGCAGCGTGTTGCAATCGCTCGTGCATTAGTTAATAACCCGGACATTATTTTAGCAGATGAACCAACCGGAGCATTAGATTCTAAAACAAGCGTTAAAATAATGAACTTAATAAAAGAAATATCAAAAGATAAATTAGTTATAATGGTAACGCATAACGATGAGCTTGCTAAAAGATACGCAAACAGAACGATAAAACTAAAAGACGGAAACATAATAAGTGATAGTAATCCACTAAATAAAAATAATGAAAAAAACAGTAAGTTTAAAATAAGAAAAACAAAGATGAGTTTTTTATCCGCTATTTCTTTAAGTTTAAACAACATAAAAACCAAAAAGGGAAGAACTTTTCTTACCGCTTTTGCATCAAGTATAGGAATAATTGGAATAGCACTTATTTTATCTATTTCAAACGGATTTAATAAGCAAATCGATGAGTATGAAAAAAACACCATGTCATCTTTTCCAATTGCTATATCAAGTGTTGTATCAACCCTTGATGAAGAAGGACTAGAAGATAATAAAAACGCTTTTTCTGGTAATAGTGAGTATCCTAAGGAAGACGTTTTATACACTTATAGTCCGGATGAAAATAGTAAGGTACATCAAAATAAGATAACTGATGATTACGTTAATTATTTAAATGATATAGATGATGGTTTGCTTAGCGCAATATCTTACTTTAGGATGACTAATTTTAATTTAATAACAACTAATGGAACTGATTATCAAACCATTAATACCGGTAGTATAAATCTTAGTGAGTTACCTCTTGATTTAAATAATAATTCTTACCTAGAAGATAATTATGATTTGTTAAGTGGATCATATCCAGAAAGTTACACTGACGTTGTTTTAATAGTAGATAGTAAAAACAGGATAGATAAAAGTGTATTAGAGGCTTTATACATCGATTCTAATAAAGAAAAAGTAAACTTTGATGAAGTAGTTGGAAAAGAGTTTAAAGTCGTAAGTAATGATGATTATTATACGAAAATAACAGATGAGGTATTTACCACTAATAAAGCATCAATGGACATGTATAATAAGAGTGATATTACTTTAAGAATAACAGGAATCGTAAGAGGTAAAAAAGATAATGCTTTAGCATCTATTATGGATGCTCTTCAAGAGTCCATGGGCTCATCACTATTATCAAAAATAGGTTATTCAAGTGGGTTAATAGAAAAAATAGTAGAAGAAAACAAAGAAAGCGATATTGTAAAAGCTCAAGAAAAATCAAGTGGCGTCGTTTTTATGGGCGGCTTAAGTTTTGATTCAGCTGGGCTAACAAAGGATGAGGCACTTATGATGTTAGGGGCAAGTACTACTCCGGTTGCAATTAACATATATCCAAATAGTTTTGATAATAAAGATGAAATCATAAAGTATTTAGATGATTATAATAAAAATAAAAGTGATGAAGATAAAATAATATACACTGATTATGCCCAGCAAATAAGTAGTTTATCAAGTAGCATAATGGATGGTATAACAATCGTATTAATCGCGTTTTGTTCTATTTCACTTGTTGTATCATCAATTATGATAGGAATAATAACTTATATATCAGTTCTTGAAAGAACAAAAGAAATAGGAATACTAAGAAGTTTAGGTGCGAGAAAAAAAGATATAACAAGGGTGTTTAATGCAGAAACATTAATAATAGGTGTTATATCTGGTGTTGTTGCAATTGTAATAACGTTAGTACTTTTAATTCCAATAAATAAAGTATTATATAATTTAACCGATTTAAAAAACGTTGGGGTGTTAAATCCAGTGCATGCAGTTATTCTTGTTATAATAAGCGTTTTATTAACACTTATAGGCGGATTTATACCATCTAAAAGTGCTGCTAAAAAAGATCCAGTAGAAGCGTTAAGAAGTGAGTAATGTATTTATAAAAAGAAAAGATTATTGTATAATGTTTATATAAAAATATGTTTTATAAAGGATAGTAGTATATGAAAAATAAAGTTGTAAAAGTAATTTTATGGTCTGTTTTAATAATTTTTATATTATTTTGTGTTTTCATTGGTTCTTTGGTTGTTAAAGATTTAAAACAAGAGGATGATTTAAGAGATAATATAAAAGAAATAAATGATATGTTTTCACAGGATGATCTAGATGTAGATAAAATAAATAAGAGTTTAAAATCTTATGTTACAACTGGTGAGAATTTAATGCTTGAAAAAGTGGTAAAAAAATATTATAGTGATGCGTTTGAATTAGTTTTAGATACCAATGATGTTTTAAGGGATAAGAGAATAACTAATTTATTAAGTAATGAAAATATATTAAACGATGCTCCAGATTTTACTTATTCAAAAAAATATATAGAAAATACAATTAATATTTTAAATGAATCAGTTGAAAAAGTTAAAGATTTTCAAACAGAGGAAAATATAATATCATATTATAAAGATGCTAAGATAGATTCTTATTATAAAGATTTATATATAGAATTAACATCAATGTTTAATTATTTCGGTGATTCAAAAGATTATGAAAATGATATAGATAAGCTTATTAGTCAATTAGAAGCAATTAATGATATTTTAGATTTCTTAAAAGAAAATTATGGAAGATGGACAATTGTTGATGGTAGTTATTATTTTGAAAATGAAGATTTACTTATGAAATTTAAGGAATTATTATCTAAAGTAGACTATTATAATGAAGAGGAAAAAAATTATGAAAGTATTAAGTATTAAAGAGACTTTTGCATCATTAATATCGCTTGGTATAAAAAAAATTGAAACAAGAAGCTGGAAAACAAATTATAAAGGTGAAATATACATTCACGCATCTTTAACAAAAAGTAAGATGGATGATAAAAGAAAAGATGCCTTGCTTAAATTATTACCAAATAATTATGAGTTTAAACAAGGCTATATTATTTGTAAAGGGTATTTAAAAGATTGCATATTAATGGATGATGAGTTTTTAGAAAACATAAAAAATGATAAGACGCAAGTTTTGTGCGGTCACTATGAAAAAGGAAGATATGCCTGGATAATTGATGATGTTAAATTATTGGATAAAAAAATACCTGTGAAAGGAAAACTTGGTATTTGGAATTTTAATCAAGAAAGTTAAAAATTTTCTTGATTTTTTTAAGCTATTATGTATAAAATTATTAAGGGTAATATAAAAAGAAAGAAGTATGATAATTATGAAAAAAACAAAAATAATATGTTCACTAGGTCCAAGTAGTTATGATAAAGAAGTTATAAAAGCAATGGTATTAAATGGAATGGACACGGCAAGGATTAATTTTTCTCATGCAAAAAAAGATGATGTTATAAAAGTTATAGAAGATATTAAAGAAGTAAGAAAACAAACAAATAAAAACGCAGCACTTTTATATGATACAAAAGGTCCTGAATTTAGATGTGGCGCCTTTAAAGATGATGGTATAAACTTGATTCCAGGCAAAACCATTGATATTGTAAAAGAAGAAGTATTAGGTGATGAGGCGCGTTTTAGCGTAAATCATCCAGACTCAATTAATTATATAAATAAAGGTGATACCATCTTACTTGAAAACGGATTAATGAAGTTAGAGGTAGTAGAAAAAAGTGATGATAAATTAACTTGTAAGATAATAGACGGAGGCTTTTTAGGTAATAAAAAAAGCATTAACGTACCAGGAGTTAACTTAAACATACCATTTATTAATGAAGCGGATAAGGAAGATATTTTATTTGCAATTGATCATGAGGCTGACTTTTTAGCACTTTCATTTGTTAGTGATGCTGAGGATGTTTTAAGGGTAAGAGAACTTTTAAAAGAACATAATAGTGATGCTTTAATAATAAGTAAAATAGAAAATAAAGCCGCTATTAATAATTTAAAGGAAATAATAGAAATTAGTGATGGTGTTATGGTTGCTCGTGGTGATTTAGGTGTTGAAGTTGCGATGGAAGAATTACCTTTCTATCAAAAAGAAATCATTGATGAGGCAAGAAGACAAGGCAAGATAGCAATCGTTGCAACCGAGATGTTAGAGTCCATGAAAAATAGTATAAGACCAACTAGAGCAGAGATAATAGACGTTTCAAACGCTGTTTTAAACGGAGCTGATGCCGTTATGTTAAGTGGTGAAACAGCAGCAGGAAAATATCCAACATTAACGGTTAACTGCATGAGTAACATTTGTAAAACAGCAGAAAAACATCTTAAATATGACGTTGATTTTAAACACTTGAAAAAGGATTTTAAAAACGCGATATCATCAAGTGTTGTTGAAACATCTAACATATTAGATGCAAAACTAATAGTTGCAGCAACAATCTCTGGTAATACCGCAAAAGCAATAAGTAACCTAAGAAGTAAAGCATTAGTTCTTGCAACATGTACATCACAAAAAACCGCAAGACGTCTAGCTTTAAGCTTTGGAGTTTATCCAAAAGTTACAAAAGTTTATGATACAACCGATGAAATAGTTGATGATGCAATAAAAAACGCAAAAGAATTTATGGATCTAAAAGAAAATGACTACGTAATAATAACTGGTGCATTTCCTAAGAATAGTCCAACAAACTTTATGAAGATAGAAAAAATATAAAAACAAACCAAAAAAAGGTTTGCTTTTTTTTATAAAAAATTATTAATTTTTTACTGGGGGCATAATTATAGCTAATAATTAATATGAGAGTAACCTAAGACCAAAGGTTAGATGTGCTTTCCCGATTTTTATGAAGAATAGAAAGCGGGTGATGCCTATGAAACAAGAAATTAAGTTTCTTAAAGTAATAGTAATCCTTTTAATTTTATTATTAGTGATACTAATATTTAAAATATAAAAGAAAAAGCATACTTAACTGTTTGGGGGTAAGTATGCTTTTTCTTAAAAACTTTTAAGGAAAGCAGCTAACCTTAAGGTTGCTCTTTCTACTTATATTATATCTGAAATTAAATTTTATATCAACATAAAATAATAAGAATTACGAATATTTATTGACAACTGTTATATACTGTTATATAATCAATATAACAGTTAAGGAGGAAGTATGAAACTAATTATAAGTAATAGTAGTAACGTTCCTATATATGAACAAATAAAAAATCAAATAATAGACCAAATATTAAATGATGAGTTAAAAGAAGACGAAGCACTTCCATCCATTAGAACGCTTTCAGCGGATATTAAAATAAGTGTTATGACGATAAAAAAAGCTTATGATGAATTAGAGCATGATGGATACATCATAACAAGGCAAGGCAAAGGAAGCTTTGTTGCACCTAAGAATTTAGAGCTTGCAAAAGAACAGAAGAAAAAAGAAATAGAAGTATATATAAACAAAATAGTTTCTATTTCAAAGATTTATAACATTGATAAAAAAGAAATAATTGATTTATTTAAATACATGTTTGAAGGAGAACGTTAATCATGAATGCGATAGAAATTAAAAGTATTAAGAAAACTTATAAAGATTTTAAGTTAGATATAAATAACTTAAAAGTTCAAAGTGGCACGATAACAGGTTTAATAGGAGAAAATGGAGCAGGTAAAACAACTTTGATAAAATCTATTTTGGGAATGATAAAGTCTAATTGTAAAAATTTAAAAATATTTAATAAAGATTATAAAGAAAATGAAAACGAAATAAAAGATGATATTGGTCTTGTTTTAGATAATGCTTTTTTTCCAGAGTTATTAAACGCAAAAGACATTAATACAATTATGAAAGGAATTTATAAAAACTGGGATGAAAAGTTATTCTTTAAATACCTAAAGGAATTTAATTTATCATGTGCTAAAGAAATAAAAAGTTTATCATGTGGTATGAAAAAGAAGTTAGAGATAATAACGGCCTTATCACATCATCCTAAATTACTTATATTAGATGAGCCAACAAGCGGACTTGATCCTGTTGCAAGAAGTGAGGTTTTAGATATCTTACTTAAGTTTATAAAAGATGAGGATCATACGGTTTTACTTTCAACTCACATAACAACCGACTTAGAACACACCTCTGATCAAATAATATTTATTGATGATGGTAAAATCGTTTTAGATGAACAAAAAGATAACGTAATTAATGATTATGGCATTTTAAAATGTGATCATTCTTACTTTGATAAAATATCTAAAAATGATGTTTTAGCATATAAGAAAAATAAGTATAACACGGACGTTTTAATAAAAGATAAAGAAAGGTTAAAGAAAAAATACAAAGACGTTATAATTGATAATGTTACGTTAGAAGATTTAATGATTTTAATGATTAAAGGAGATAAGTTATCATGATGGGATTTATAAAAAAAGATTTATTATTAGTAAAGAAAAACTTAAAGACGTTAATTGTAATAGCAGTCCTTTTTATATTTATGGCCATTCAAAACATATTTGATTTAAGCGTTGTTTTACCGGTTATGGGACTTATGGTTTTTATATCTACTTTTAGTTATGATGATTATAATGGATTTAATAGTTATGTAGTTGGCATGCCAAACGGAAGAAAAAACGCCGTTAAAGGTAAATATGTATCTTCCATAATATTAGGTGTTATTCTGCTTATTTTAAGTATTTTAATTTTTTACTTAGCAAAAATCTTTAATAATGAGCAAATAAGCATTAATGATATTAGAAATATTGTTATTACAAGTTACTCATCAATATGCATTATAATAGCTTTTATGTATCCCATAATTTATAAGTTTGGTGCTACTAACGGAAGAATATGGATATTTATAATAGTGTTTTTAATCTTTGGTGTATTTGCGTTATTATCGAAGTTTGTTAACTTAAATAACGTAGTTAACTTATTTAATCAAATAGAGCATTGTAACACTATTTTAATCATTATAATATCCTTTCTAATACTTTTATTATCATATAAAATATCCCTTCATATATATAAAAATAAAGAGTTTTAACTTAATTTTTCACTTACAAAGATTTAAAAAAAGTGGTATAATTAATGTATAGCTAATAGCTAACTAGCTTAATTTAGTTAGCTTTTTTTAATAGGAAGGGGAGTGTTTTTAAATGTTTGAAAAAGGCTCATACGTAATTTATAAAAGAGATGTTTGTAAAATTGCTGATATTTTTAAAAGTAAGGTAAATAACATGGAGTATTATCGTTTAAGTCCTATATCAGATGAATCTTTAATAATAAATGTTCCAACTGATAATAAAAATGGGTACCTAAAAAGGTTACTTACAAAAGAAGAAATCGAAAAGTTAATTGATAACATTCCTAATATTATGCCGGTTGAAGCTGATTCTCATTTATTAGATAATATTTATAAAGAACTTTTTCATAGTGGTAATCACGAGGACTTAATAAAGATAATAAAAACAACATACTTAAGAAACAAACATAGAAAAGAAGCTAAAAGAAGTATTGGACAAAAAGATGATGAGTATTTTAAAAAGGCTGAGAGGTATTTGTATAATGAATTTTCCGTTGTGTTAGGATTAGATTTTGATGAAACTAAAAAATACGTTATAGATAAGGTAAAAGAAAATGTTAAAGATTAGTGAAAAGTTAAGCGATCTATCAAGTTTAGGGCTTGATGATAAAATAGTAGAAAAACTAAAACAAAACGGTATATTATCCACTAAGGAATTATGTAAAACAAGTAAAAAAACTCTTAAGAAATTAAATTTTAGCGTAAAAGACGTAAATTACATAGAAGTAAAACTACAATTACTAGGTCTTGATTTATCAAGAAAATAAAAGCCAGTTTATGGCTTTTTTATTTATATTAAAATATTTTAATGCTATAATATACATGGTGATTAAATTGAAAAGAATATTAATTATTGAAGATGATCTAGCGCTTGCAAGTGAGTTAAAATGCCTTTTAGATAACGCTGGGTATTTATCTTATGTGGTAAAAGATTTTAAAAACGTTTTAAATACCATAAACGAAAATGACTTTGATTTAATATTATTAGATATTAATATTCCGTATGTAAACGGGGAATTATTACTAAAGGAAATACGTAAAACAAAAACTACTCCGGTTATCATGGTAACAAGTAAAAATACTGAAGCAGATGAGGTTTTATCTATTTCTTATGGAGCGGATGATTTTATTACCAAACCATATAATCCAACCATTTTGCTTTTAAGAATAAATAATATATTTAAAAGAACAAGTAATTTAGGTAGCATAATAAATTATAAGGATTTAAAAGTTAACGTAGGAAAAGGAATAATTACTAAAGGAAAAAAAGAAGTTATTTTAACCAAAAACGAGATGATAATTTTTAACTACTTACTTAACAATCAAAACCGAATCGTATCAAGAGATGAGTTAATGACTGATTTATGGAATAATAGTGAGTACGTAAATGATAACGCATTAACCGTTAACATAAGTAGACTAAGAGCGAAACTAAAGGATTTAGGGTATGAAAATGCTATTGAAACAAGGAAAAAGGCAGGTTACATACTATTATGAGTTTTTTAAAATACTTAAAAGATAAGTTTTTTATTGTTTTAACGTTTTTATTTTCATACATAATTATCCTTTTAATGCTTCTTGCCTTTAAAGTCGATTATTCTTTAATAATTGCAATAACAATCGTTTTATTTTTAATGATTTTAATAATTATCCTAGAAGGTTATTTTAGAAAAAAGGGCTTTTATAACACACTTATTAATAACACAAATAAATTAGATAAAAAATACCTGGTTTTAGAAACGCTTTATAAACCAGATTTTTACGAAGGTAAAATAGCATATGACACGTTATACGACATTAATAAATCGATGACGGAAAACGTAAAAAAACATAATGATCAGCTAACGGACTTTAAAGAGTACATAGAAATGTGGATTCACGAAATAAAGGTTCCTATCGCATCTTTAGTTTTACAAATTCATAATAATAAAGATAAAAAAAGTAAGGATATTTTAAAGAAAATAAATAAAATAGATGAGTTAACCGAGCAGATTTTATATTACGTAAGAACCGAAAGCATAGAAAAGGATTACTTAATTAAAGATGCTAACCTTAATAAAATAGTAGGTGAGGTTGCTTTAAAAAACAAGGATTATTTATTGGAAAATAAAATTAACTTTGTATGTGATAATTTAAATTACGACGTTTTAACTGATTCTAAATGGCTTGTTTTTATTCTAAACCAAATCGTTAATAACAGCATCAAGTATAAAAAAGAAAAAGGTGATGCAATACTTAAGATTTATGCCGAGAATAACAAAAAAAGCGTAAAATTAATAATCGAAGATAACGGAATCGGAATAATAGAAAGTGATTTACCTAGGGTATTTGATAAATCATTTACTGGTTACAACGGAAGAATAAGACATAAATCAACTGGTATGGGACTTTTTATTGCAAAAAGTTTATGTGACAGACTAGGTCATAAAATAGAAATCCAATCAAAGCAAAACGAGTATACAAAAGTTATTATTACCTTTTCTAAAAATGATTATTATTGCGTTTAAAAACATTACAAAATTGTAATGTTTTGTAATGTTAAAGACGCGATTAATTTTACATTCAAGTATAAAATGGATACTGAAAGGAATGATTTTATGGAAGAAATTTTAACGATTAAAAACGTAGAAAAATACTACGGTAACAGATCATCTTTAACAAAGGCGATTGATGATATTTCTTTTTCGGTATCAAAGGGAGAGTTTGTCGCGATAATGGGAGCATCAGGAAGCGGTAAAACAACACTTTTAAACGTTGTATCAACAATTGATAAAGTATCATCAGGTCACATCTTTGTAGATGGTATAGACGTTACCAAATTAAAGGGTAATGATTTAAATAAGTTTAGAAGAGAAGACTTAGGTTTTATCTTTCAGGACTTTAACTTACTTGACACTTTAACGGCGTATGAAAACATTGCCTTAGCACTTTCTATTCAAAACGTAAAGGCAAATGAAATAGAAAGAAGAATAAAAAAAGTAAGTGATGACTTAGGAATAAAAGACGTTTTAAAAAAGTATCCGTACCAAATGAGTGGTGGACAAAAACAAAGGGTAGCATCTGCAAGAGCAATAATAACTAATCCAAAATTAATTTTAGCAGACGAACCAACTGGAGCATTAGATTCAAAATCATCTAAGATGCTTTTAGAAAGTTTTAATTACTTAAACGAAGAAAAACAAGCTACTATCTTAATGGTTACTCATGATGCTTTTACTGCTTCATATTCCAATCGCGTAATCTTTATAAAAGACGGTAAATTATTTAATGAAATAAGAAAAGGAAACCAATCAAGAAAAGAGTTCTTTAACAAGATAATAGACGTTGTAACTCTTTTAGGTGGAAACGATGCTTTGTAAACTATCTTTTAAAAACATTAAAAAAAGTTTTAAAGATTACGCAATATACTTTTTTACACTTGTTTTAGGCGTTTCAATATTTTACGTTTTTAACGCAATTGAAAGCCAAACAGCAATGCTAAAGGTTACCTCATCAACAAGAGAAGTAATTGATTTGATGACCAACTCACTTTCCGCGGTAAGTGTTTTCGTATCATTTATCTTAGGATTTTTAATTATTTACGCATCGAGCTTCTTAATTAAAAGAAGGAATAAAGAGTTTGGTATTTATTTGACACTTGGAATGAGCAAAAGAAAAATATCGATGATTTTGTTTTTAGAAACATTATTTATTGGCGTTATATCCCTTGCGGTTGGTTTAGTTTTAGGAGTTTTATTATCGCAGCTAATGAGCCTTCTTGTTGCTAACTCATTTGAAGCTGACTTAACTTCTTTTGCCTTTACTTTTTCATCTTCTGCGTTTTTTAAAACGTTAATTTACTTTGGAATTATATATTTAATAGTAATGATATTTAACACGATAAACATAAGTAAATGTAAGCTTATTGATCTTTTATACGCTTATAAAAAATCAGAAAAAGTAAAATTAAAAAACCCGGTTTTATGCATTATTTTATTTATAATAGCATGCGTAGCGTTAGGCTATAGCTATTACTTGGTAACCGCTGGCGTAAACAAGTTAGATAATGCTGGTATGATCTTTTTACCAATTGCACTAGGTGCAATATCAACCTTTTTGATTTTCTTTTCGCTATCAGGCTTACTTTTAAAAGTAGTTATGAAAATGAAAAACGTCTACTATAAAGGATTAAATAGTTTTACCATAAGACAAATATCAAGTAAGATAAACACTGCTGTTTTTTCAATGACGATTATCTGCTTAATGCTTTTTATAACGATATGTGTGTTTTCATCTTCTTTATCAATTAAAAACTCAATGACTAATAATTTAAAGACATTAGCGCCAGTTGATATAGAAATATATAAAACACTTGATATGCCACTTGATGAGGCGGATAATTATGGCTATACCTATGAACAAGTGCTTGATTCTAAGTTAAGTGTAAGAGAAACTTTAGAAAAACTAGATTTTAACCCAGACTTATACTTTACTGATATATTAGAGTTTAACGTTTATGCGGTAAATGACATAACCATTAAAGAAACACTAGGTACGGCTTTTGATGAAGTTTTAAAATAACAACCATACCTTGCTTATGATTCTGCTGAGACTTTCGTAAAACTAAGTGATTATAATAAGGTCGCTAAATTATATGGACTTGATACTTTATCATTAAAGGATAATGAGTACATATTAGTGGCGGACTTTGATCAGTGGATTAATATAAGAAATAAAGGATTAAAAGCTAACACCAAAATAACCTTATTAGGAAAGGATTATTATCCTAAGTATGATCACACGGTAGACGGTTTTATAAACATTAGTAATAACCATATAAACATAGGATTCTTCGTTGTTCCAGATGATGCAGTAGACGAAAGCATAAGAGAGCAAAACATCATGATTGCAAATTACAAGGCTAAAAGTGAAGATGCTAAAAAAGAAATAGAACAACGAATAATTGATTTAGATAATCATCCTTATGCTAAAAACACCAATCTTGCAGCATCAAGTAAATTAGCAATATACGAAGGAAGCGTAAGCTTAGGAGCATTAGCTACCTTTATCGGTCTTTATTTAGGAATTATATTCCTTATATCATCAGCAGCAATTCTTGCTTTAAAAGAGTTATCTGAATCAGCGGATAATAAAGAAAGATTTAGGATGTTAAGAAAACTAGGAGCGGATGAAAAACTTCTTAACCGTGCTTTATTTAGACAAATATTTATATTCTTTATGTTCCCACTTTTACTTGCGATTATTCACTCGGTATTTGGAATTATGTTTTGTAATTACATATTATCAACGCTTGGTACTGATGAGGTTTTAGCATCAATTATAATGACGGCTGTATTCTTAGTGATAATATACGGTGGTTACTTCTTAATTACTTATTTATGTAGTAAAAACATTATAAAGGAACGAAGATAATGATAAGTGATAATGATTTTTTAACAGTTTTATTTCCAATTGGAATAGTAGTATTAGTTTTAATTATTATACTTATAATAAGAAAGGATAAGGATTAGTAAAAAAACTAATCCTTTAGTTAGTTATGGATTATATAGAAGCAATAAAAACAGCAGCACTTATTTTTCCTTTTGTAGCACTTTTATTTACTATTCCTTTCATTTTAAATCAGTATCATAAATATGGTTCTATAAATAAGTTAAGAAGTGTAATTATATATTCATTTATTTTATACATGATAACCATTTACTTTTTGGTAATTCTTCCACTTCCTTCTAAAGAGTACGTAAGAAGTCTTACAACTGCAAAATATAACCTAATACCATTTTCGTTTATTACGGACTTTATTAAAGAATCATCATTTGTAATAACGGATCCTAAAACTTACTTAGAAGCATTTTTACATCCTTCTTTTTACACCATTATATTAAACATAATCATGTTTGTTCCTTTTGGTATGTACTTAAGATATTACTTTAAATGTTCTTTTAAGAAAACACTTCTTTTATCATTTTTATTATCACTTTTCTTTGAATTAACGCAAGCATCAGGCTTGTATGGAATTTATTCAAGACCTTACAGATTATTTGACGTTAATGATTTAATGATAAACACTTTAGGAGGAATAATCGGGTATTTTATAGTAGGCTTATTTAAAAAAGTGTTACCATCAAGAAACAAGATAGATGAAGATTCATTAACCAAAGGCACTAAGGTATCAGGTTTAAGAAGAATAACGCTTTTTATATCCGATTTAATAATGTATTTATTTATTACCTTGCTATTTAGTTTAATAATAAAACGTACTTATTTAAAATACGTTATATTTATTATTTATTACGTAATTATTCCATATCTATTTGATGGGGTTACCATAATGGGTAAGTTTTTAAACGTAAAACTAGAGTTTGAAAACAAAAGGTTACTTATGATTACGTTAAGAGTAATATTCTTATTTTTCTATTACTTTATATTTCCGTTTTTAGCATTATTCATACTATCATTAATAAAGAATTACATAAGTTTTACCATAGTAATATTTTTAATCATTCTATTTTTAATAATGTTATTTTATATTTTAAACGTAATTATAATATTAAAAGATAAAGTAATTTTTTATGATAAGATATTCAAGGTAAAGTACGTAAGTTTAATACGGTATGAAAAACAAAAATAAAGATTTTATGTATTAAAGCCTTTATTTTATTTTAAAAAAATAACTAAAAACAGGTAAGATGTATGTAAGATAACATGTAAGATACGGGTAAGATATGATATAATGTATTCATCAAGTATAAAGGATGTATTTTTATGAAGAGATTATTAAGGATTAGTTTTGATACATTATTACTTTCTTTTATACCAATATTATCATGGTTTTTACTTGGAATAATCGTAGATAAAAGTTTGATAAATGTATTTACGTTAACTTATCCGTTACAGTTTATTTATTCTATTATAAAATCTGTTTTTTCAACCGGTGCTAACATTACTAAAGAAAAAGATAAAAATAAAAATGCCGTTATGACGGGACTAGTTATTGGAAGTGTTGTTGCAATAATATTATTTTTAATAGTTATATTGAACATTGATAATTACATTAGTTTTATGAATATGGATATTTCTACCTATAAAACTTTTGCAATATATTCTGTTATAGAAATATTTTTAAGTTTAGAGTTTTCTGTGTTGCTAAATAAACTTTATTATGAAGAAAAAACTGAGTTAGCGAATAAATATTCATTAACATTTAATTTACTTAAATTAATATTTTTAATTGGAACTTCATTATTAACTAAAAATCAAATAATTATTGTAATAACAACTTTAGTTCCTCTTTTTATGTATACTTTATACGTAATAATTAAAAATAGCGATACATTTAAATTTAGATTAAATATATTTAAATGTATAAAATATGATTCAGTAGAGTTAGTTAATAGTGTTGCATTTTTCTTGATTTTTTTGTTTGGCCTTAGTAATGCTACTGAATTTGGTTATGAATACACTACTGCTTTAACGTTTGTTGCATTAATTACGGATACGCAGTGGGATACTGCAGAAGCAATTGCAACAAATGCAACGATAGATATAAGTAAAAATAGCTTTAATTATAAAGAACATATAAGAAATGGCTATAAATTGTTAGGAATTTTATTTTTATCAAGTATATTAATGTTTGTTTTACTTTATGGTTTTTATGATTTAAATTTTAAGCTAACAATGATATATTTTTCATTTGAAATAGTTAATTTCATAATGTTTCCAATATACAGAATTAATACATGTTATTTGCAATTAGAATGGTCTTCTATAAAAATATCTGCAAATAAGATTGTAACATCAATCCTTAGAATGATGTTATCACTTCTTAAAACTCCATTTTGTACTGGAATAGGTCAAGCGTGTTCTTCAACTTATCAATTAATTACATCAAGTATTTATTTTAAAACGAGTTTTAAAGTAGATAAAGATGGAAGGGTAATAAAAAAGATTAAAAATTCTAGGTAAAATGTTATTATAAATAAAACATTTTGTTAAGTAAGATTCGTTTATAATTACTTTTTAAATAAGTGTAAAAAATAAATACATAAAAGCATATGATATTGTAAGAAATTAAAATAATTATTCATAGTTAAAAGGAGTAGTTTCATGTTACTTTTGAAATTAAAATATTAAAAGAATTATTTGAAAATTATGGTAAAAAGTTGAATTATGCTAAAAACATAAAATTTGAAGATACAATTAATGCAATAAAAGAAATAATTGATATATTAGAAAGTAGTTTAGTGAATGTTTAAAGGAAGTCATTTTTGACTTCTTTTTTTGTCGTTTTTATATTAACATTTTGTAAATTAATTATTCATAAACTTATTACAGGTGATATAGTAATGAACGAGAAAAAGGTTGATAATAAAATAAAAATATTTGTAATAATAGTGTTCTTTGTATTTATCGTTGTAATATTAAAAGTATTTTACATACAAGTATTTGAATATGATAAGTTAAATGATTTAGCGTCTGACTTATGGAGTAGGAACCTTCCGATAGAAGCGGATCGTGGAAAAATATATGATAGAAACGGTGTTGTTTTAGCAGATAACGTTACTACTACATCACTTGTTTTAATACCTAGTCAAATAAAGGATAAAAAAGAAACAACTAAAAAATTAGCAGAGATTTTAAACGTGTCTTATGATACCATGAGAGAGCATGTTTACAAAAATACCTCTATCGAAAGAGTTCATCCGTTTGGTAGAAGATTAGATTATAGTGTTGCAGAAAAAATAGAAAAACTAAACTTAGATGGTGTGTACCTTGTTAGAGAATCAAAAAGAAGTTATCCATACGGAACGGAACTTTCTCATACTTTAGGCTTTGTTGGAATAGATAATCAAGGATTATCTGGAATAGAATTACAATACGATGATTATTTAACTGGAGAGTATGGTGCAATAAAATATTTCTCTGATGCTAAAGGAAATAAACTTGATTTATCACAAGTATATGAAGCACCTCAAAATGGTGTTAACGTAACTTTAACTATTAATCATGAGATACAGGCAAGTGTAGAAAGGGAACTTGATAACGTAATGACTAAGTATGAACCTGAAACGGCACTTGCAATAGCGATGGATCCTAACACGGGTGAGGTTTTAGCAATATCATCAAGACCTAATTTTGATGCTATAAATTATCAAGATTATACACAAGAGACGCTAAACAGAAATCTTCCTATATGGGCAACTTATGAACCTGGATCTACTTTTAAAATAATTACGCTTTCGGCGGCATTAAATGAAGGTTTAGTTGATTTAGATAATGAGACGTTTTATGATTCTGGAAGCGTTAAAGTTGCAAATGCTAAAATAAGATGTTGGAAAGCAGGTGGACATGGTGAGCAGACGTTTTTACAAGTTGTTGAAAATTCATGTAACCCAGGCTTTGTCGAACTGGGTAACCGTTTAGGTAAAGAAACCTTATTTTCCTATATCGATAAGTTTGGTTTTGGCAAGAAAACTGGAATTGATTTAAACGGAGAAGCAACAGGTATTATTTTTGATTTGGAAGACGTAGGTCCCGTTGAACTTGCAACAACGGCATTTGGGCAAGGTGTATCAGTAACGTCGATACAACTTTCTGTCTTATGAATGATACCTATAAAATTACTAGAGGAATAAGTAGTATTTATACTAAAAAGTATGATGTAGCATATGAATACAAGTGTTTGATAAAAATATAGAATTTTATTTGTAATAATTTGGAATTTACAAATGTAAATGGTATAATAAATATGTAATTAAATTTAGGAAAGGAGTGTGATCAAATATGAATAGATTAATTACAAGATTATACGGGTTTGATCACAATTGTGATTAAATCTAGAAAGGATAGATTTATGGAAGATAATAAAATATGGGATAAACTTTATAATGAAGCATGTAAGGTTCAAAATCGAAGAGTTATTTCTCCATTTATAGAAGGTGGCCAGGTATCAGCAGCAATTTTAACTAAAAAAGGTAACATATATACCGGTATATGTTTAGATACAGCTAGCACTCTTGGAATATGCGCGGAAAGAAATGCAATATTTAATATGCTAACTAATGGAGAATCACAAATTGCTAAAATAGTATGTGTTATGTCTAATGGTGATGTTGGAACTCCATGTGGTGCTTGTAGAGAACTAATTATGCAGTTAGATAGAGATTCTAAAGATATTCAAATTTTAATTGATAAAAATGAATATAAGACTATTACTATGGACAAATTAATGCCTGATTGGTGGGGAACAAGTAGATTTAATGATTAATTTAGTTATGTAGTTTATTTTTTATAAAAAATATTTATTAAAACGATTAACTTTTTTAGAGTAATCGTTTTTATTTTGCATAAATAAAGTATATAAGATACTAATATTTATTATTATTTTTTAATAAATTGTAAAATCTATGGTATGTATAATCAAATAAAAATAAAATATATTTTCAAACACGATTAAATATGATATAATTTAATCGTGAAAGGAAATGATGATATGGAATATGAAAATAAAATTTTAAAATTATTTAAAAATGGTTATTTGACTACTAAAGATGTTACTGATAATAATATTCCTAGGACTTATCTTACTAAACTTATGAAAGAAAATAAAATAGAAAGAGTAAGTCGTGGAGTATATATTAAGAAAAATGAACTAGTAGATGAGTTTGTGATTTTGCAAAGCAAAAGTAAAAATGCTATTTACTCAAATACAACTGCTTTATATTTGCACGGTTTTTCTAATAGAATTCCTATTAAATATGATATTACTATTAATAGTGGTTATAATGGATCTCTTCAAAAGGAAGATAATGTTAATTTGTTTTATACAAAAAGAGAATTATTAGATCTAGGAGTAATTAACTATAAATTGGATTCTGGTAATATTATTAGAGTTTACGATTTAGATAAAACCATTTGTGATATTATTAAAAACAAAAGGAAAATAGATGCTGAAATTTTTAATAAGACTATTAGAGAGTATTTTTATAGTAAAAAGAAAAACACTTTAAAACTATATGAATATGCAAAAAAAATGAATATTTATAATAAAGTAAGAGATACTTTTGAGGTGTTTGGATGATCAAAAATAGAGATAGTCTAAAAGCAAAAGCATCTAACTTATCCAAAAAAACTAACATACCTAATAAATATTTAATTCAAAACTTTATGTTTGAAGCCTTATTAAAAAGAATATCAAAATCTAGATATAAAGATAAATTTATCATTAAAGGTGGACTTCTATTATCATCTATCTTTGGTGTTAATTTAAGAAGTACTATGGACTTAGATACTACTATAAAAGGATTGTCACTAGATAGAGAAACGATTGCTAAAGTTATTAATGAAATTATAAGCATTGATGTAGAAGATAATGTAAAACTTGAAATAGAAAATATTAAAGATATCAGAGAAGAAGAACTATATTCAGGATTTGAAGTTAATTTAAAAGCAGAATTTGATGGTTTAAAAACTAATTTAATGATTGACATAACTATTGGAGATGTTATCACTTATAAAGAAGTAGAGTTTAAATATAATACCATATTTGATAATGAAACCATTAATATTATGACTTATAATTATGAAACTATTATTGCTGAAAAATTTGAATCCATCATTAGTAGAAATATCGATAATACTAGAATGAAAGATTACTATGATTTATATATGTTTGTTAATTTAAAATGGAATGACATTAATAAAGACACTTTAAGAAAGGCAATTATTAATACTTCTAAAGCCCGTGAAACATTAGACTATATTGATAATGCTAATAAATATATAGAATTAATTAGTGATGATTCAAGATTAAAATCTTTATGGAATAGTTATCAAAATAACTATGAATATGCAAAAGATATAGAGTTTGTTGATACAATAAATGCCATTAAAGGAATTAGTGAAATTGTTGTACCAGTTGGTGCTTAAATAGGAGGAAAATTATGCCACACTATAATTCGTATGATAGTTTTAAAACAAAAAAAAGTTTAGAAAAAAAACGAAGAGCTAAAGAAAAAGCTTTTGGAAAGAAAAATGAAACAGTAGATAATTTTATTATTGATTCTTGCGATGAATATGGAGTTGTTATAGAAGTTAGATATGATGATGCATATATACTATATAATGGAGAAGTAGTATTAGCAAAATTAAGAAAAGATATTAACTTAGTTTGTAATCAAGTCGTTTTTCCAGGAGATAAAGTTGGTATAGTAAATGTAAATGATGAATACATTATTAATCATTTATTAAAAAGGACTTCAATACTTTCAAGAACAAAAAAAGATAGCACAAGATTAAATGATGTTGGAATAACAAAAAATATTGCTGCAAATATTGATTTGGCTGTAATTGTTGTTGCTGCGAAGGAACCTCCATTACATCCTAAATTTATTGATAGATATTTGATGATTCTTCAAAATAGTAATATCCCCGCAGTCATTTGTTTGAATAAATGTGATTTAAAAACGGATGAGGATGAAGAAATTTTAGATACATATAGAAATTTAGGAATTGATGTAATTGAAACTTCTACATATAGTAATATCGGTATCGATGAGTTAAAAGATAGATTAATTAATAAGCAAGCAATATTTGTTGGTAATAGTGGTGTAGGTAAGTCTTCTCTTACAAATGCTATAATGGGTGATGATGAAATAAAAACAGGGCATGTCAGCGACAAAAGTAAGCGTGGAAGACATACGACAACTACTTCGAAATACTATGTGTGGGAAGAAAATTCCTCTATTATAGATACACCAGGTATAAGAAGTTTGGATGTTTCATCGTTTAATCCACTTGAGATTCAAGATTATTTCCCTGAATTTGAAAATTGGAAAGATAAATGTAAGTATAAGGATTGTATTCATTTTAATGAACCTTATGATTCTTGCTTAGTTAAACAAGGAGTTGCTAATGGAATGATAAGTGCAGAACGTTATGAAAGTTATTTAAGAATAATGGGAGATGTACTTGGAAAAAACGACTATGAAACAATATATAAGAAGTAGCTCCAGAATACCACAAAACTAATGTTAAAAAGAGATAAATTTTTATATTTTTAGTGTTAACATGAAAAAAGCATAAAACGACATGAATTAGGCATAGAATAAGCTTGACCTAGTTTTGTCAAGTGCTATAATATAGTAAAATATTAAGAAATTACACAGAGAGGAACTAGATTCTTCTCTTTTTCTTTTGAAAGAAGGTGTTATATAAAATAAAACTAAAGGAAGCACATATTTTTAATGAATTAGTAATAAGTGGTCACTATTTATAAAAGTAGTAGCCACTTTTTTTATTGGTATTTAAAGAATATTCGTATATTAGTAGTCACTTCTACTTATAAAAGTAGTCATTTTTGCAAGTGCAAAAATAGTAAGACACCACTATTAATCCTTATTTTATCAAAGATAAATAAATTTGTGGTGTCGTTCTTCTTATGCCCATTAAAAATATGCAGTATTTTTACCGTGAAAAATGTATCAAAAATAGCAAGAGTGGCTACTCATAATTTTAAGAAAGGAAAATAAATATGGTATTTAGGACAAATAAAATTACGAATTATACGAAGATAGATAATAGATTTTTAGAAGATAAAAATATTTCTTTAAAGGCTAAAGGATTATTAACTTTAATGTTATCTTTACCAGATAATTGGCATTTTAATGTTAATGGTTTATGCCTTTTATGTAAAAAAAGTAAAAATGCAATTAATAATGCAATAAAAGAATTAAAGGATAATAAATATTTAGAGGTGAAAAAAACTTACGATGAAAATGGAAGATTTATTTATGAATATATCATTTATGAATATCCAGATGACCCAAAAGGATATCTCGATTTACTATGACTGGATAATTAGATACCATTAATAACTAATATATTAATTACTAAAAACAAATAGATAAAGTTGATAAAACAATTTTTTTGTAAAAACCTCTTGCAAAATTCACTTTTTTAAGTGATAAATATTAAAACTAAAAAATTTGTTTATTAATGCTTAATTTAACTTATAAGAGGTTTTAATATCATTCATAATCAGTTATTAGTATAAAAAATTAAAGCTTCTTAAAATGGCTTAAATTAAAAATGAAAGGATGTGTTTAATATGTATTTAAAAAATACAAGTGATGAGGTTAAAAAAATAACAGAAAAAATAAATGAACTGGATAATGAAAATAAACTTAAATTTATTAGTTATATTTTAAACTTATGGGATAATGATCAAATTAATAGTTTAGATGTGACCAATCCTAGTTTATTAGATGATAGTAGCTGTATAGATATATTTAATCCAAGTAATATTGGTTGCTGTTATTTAGTAGATAAATTAAAAGAATATTGGGATCATATATATAAACTTTATCATCTTTATCAAGAGGAATATAAAAGAATGATACCTTTATTTGAAAAGTTATCTTTTAAAGAAAAGATAGATGTACTTGCAGAAATATTTTTAATTTTAGAACATGATAAATTACTACCAGATAATGTTGATGGCTATGAAATTGCTAGAATGATTATAAAATATTAAATATTTGAAAACTAAATTGTTATTTGAAAACTTAATATTTTCGGATAATGGTTTAGTCTAATTTTGTCCTTACAAGGTATTAAGTTTTCAATTTTTGTAGAACTTATTACCTTAAGTTCTTTTTTAGTTTTTATAAAAATAAACTTAAAAGAAAGGACAGAATATATGGAAACAATAAATAAAATTCCATCAAGAATAATTGAAATAGAGACAAGCATCAAACTACTTGAATACTTAAAAAGAAAAAATGTTATAGATGATGGAATGTATAACTTTTGTATTAACAAATTAATGAACAAACTTACTTTAGAGAAAAATAAGATTGATGAAGATTATATAAACAATATTGATAATTACAAAATATTAACTTAGGAGGTGTTACTATGGACTTATATACAGTTAGGAATAATATTATGAAAGGTGTTCCTCTGCAAGAATTAAAATTAAGAGTATGTTTTTATGCAAGAGTATCAACGGATAAAGATGAGCAGTTGCACTCCTTATCTGCTCAAATATCTTTCTTTAATGATTATATAAGTAAAGTTCCTAACTGGCAGTTTATAGGTTCATATATTGATGAAGGTATTAGTGGAACATCAGTTAATAAACGTGAAGAATTTTTAAGAATGATTGAAGATGCTAAAAAGCATAAATTTGATTTAATATTAACAAAAGAAATATCCAGATTTTCTAGAAGTACTTTAGATAGTATCAAATATACCCAAGAGTTACTGCAAGATGGTGTTGGTGTCTATTTTTTAAATGATAATATTAATACCATATTACCTGACTCTGAACTTAGACTAACTATCATGTCTTCTATTGCTCAAGATGAAGTGAGAAAACTATCAGAAAGAGTATCTTTCGGTATGAAAAGAAGTATTGATAGTGGTACTGTGCTAGGTTGCTCTAATATCTATGGTTATGTAAAAGATAAAGGAAAATTAGTAATCGATGAAAAAGAGGCAGAAATGATTAAAATTATTTTTGATAGATATGCCAATACCACAGATGGTTTATCTAAAGTATCAAAATATTTATATAGCTTAGGTTATAAAAATAAAAAAGGTAAAAGAATAGATACAACAATACTAACTAGAATTATTGAAAACCCTAAATATAAAGGATACTATTGTGGCCATAAAACAAAGGTATTAGATTACCGTACTAAAAAGAAGAAAAAATTAAATGAATCCGATTGGATTATTTATAAAGATTATGAAAATGTCCCACCAATCGTATCGGAAGAATTATGGAAAAGAGCTAACAAAAAATTAAAAGAAAGGCAAGATAGTTTTACAAATCGTGCTATTAATAAAGACGTATTTCAAAACAGATATACTTATTCCGGTAAAATTTATTGTGGATGTCATAATTTAACTTATCATAGATCATCTGCTGGTAAAAGAAAAAATAATCCAGTATGGGAATGTCAAGTATATAGAAAAGAAAGTTTAAAGGGTTGCTCTAATCCTAGAGTATTTGAACAAGAACTAGATATAGTTTTTAAAGATATGTTTGGTAAATTATTGAAACGAAGAAAGCATATTTTCGATGATATATTAAATGATTGTAAGAATTATTTAGAAACGAATAATAATGAATCTGAAATAAAAAATATTGAATCTAAAATTTTAATGTTTAATAATAAAAAAGATAAATTACTAGAACTGGTTATTGAAGAATATTTATCTAAAGAAGATTATAAAAAACAGGTAGATTTGATTAATGAAGAAATAATCACTAATCAAAACAAATTAAATGAATTACAAAATAATAAGCAGGATAAAAATTATATTGAAAATAAAATTAATGAACTAAAAAAAGTGTTAGATAATTGTTTAAATGATGATAAATGTTATAGCGATGTATTTAATGAATTAATTGATAAAGTATATGTTTATAAAGAAGACGGTAAAAAGATAAAATTAGATATTTATATTAAGACAGGAGAAAGCATAAATACATTCTCCGATAATTTGGGTAGAAAGTTTCATTTAATAGACGACTATACAGCAAATAACCGCAGTATCCGCCGCGATTAACGGAGGCACTCTTTATAAACCATACATCGTAAAAAGTTTAAACGATCCCGAAACAAATCAGGTAATAAAAGAAAACACCCCAACAAAGGTGCGCCAGGTTATTACAAGTAAAACCTCAAAAGAAGTAAGAAGGGCATTAGAATCAGTAGTTACAAATGGAAGTGGTAGAAACGCATACATTGAAGGCTATAGAGTAGGGGGAAAAACCGGTACGGCTCAAAAGGTAGAAAACGGAACATATTTAGTTGGTGATTATATCTTATCATTTATTGGCTTTTTACCCGCTGATGATCCTAAAATCGTTGTTTATGTTGCGATAAACAATCCAAAAAGAGTAGTTCAATACGGCGGTGTTGTTGCGGCTCCAGTTGCAAAAGCTATTCTAACAGATGCGATAGAAGCACTTGATATAAAAAGAAGACAAGGTGATTCTGAAATGAAGTATGATTGGGATGATAAGAAGTATTATACAGTAAAAAACGTAGTTGGAAAAACTCCAAAAGAAGCTACTAAAATTCTATCTAATTTTGTTTTGGAATATAGTGGTAGTGGAGATGTTATAGTAGATCAGTCCCCAAAGGCTGGTACAAGACTAGAAGAAGGATCAACGGTAAGATTAATGCTTGGCGCTAATTGACAAACAATAAAAAAAGTTATAGACTAATTTTGAAAAAGGAAGGCAAATTAACATGAATGCGAAAAATAAACGTTTATTATCTATACTTTTAAGTTTTACCATTGGTGCTTCTGCTTGCGGCTGTGCAAGACAAAGTATATTATCAAATGATAAGGAATCTACTAGCGTTGTTTCAGAATATGAATCTTCTTTGAATGCAAAAGATGAAAGTACCAAGAAAACGACTACAACAAAATCAGACACAACTAGTGCAACTGAAAGCACAACTAAAGAAAAAGAAACTAAAGTAACTACTTCAAACCAAGCAGATGAAAAAGAAAAAACTTTTTATGAAGATGAAGGAAACATATGTGTTACATCAAACGTAAATTTAAGAGAAAAACCTAATACAAAGTCTAAAGTAATAACGGTAATTAATAAATTTGAAAAATTAAAACGTATTAAAACAAATGACAGTTGGGATTATGTTTCTTATGGTGATAAAAAAGGATATGTCTCAAAAAAATACACAAAAGAACTAGGTGACACTTTCGTTGAGGTTGATATATCAGAGCAAAATCTTTATTTATACGTTGATGATGAACTTTATTTAACCGCGGATGTTGTAACTGGTAGGAAAAACAAATATGATACCAGGTTAGGATGTAATCCTATTTATGCAAAGCAAACCGATAGATATTTAAAAGGTGATGATTATAACGTTCACGTGGATTTTTGGCTTCCTTTTGATAAGGGCCAGGGACTTCATGATGCTTCTTGGAGAAAAACCTTTGACGATGATGATTATTTAAATGGTTCTCATGGTTGTGTAAACATGAAATATGCTGATGCTAAGACGGTATATGAAAACGTATCGGTTGGAACGAAGGTTTTAGTTCACAAATAAAAAGTAAAATTTTATCAAGTTCGTATAAAATGGTGTAAAAATTTAAAAATATATAGTATAATTATACAAGGTTAAAGAGGTGATAATAGATGTTTGTATTAACAAAGTCTTTATTAGCACTTATGATAGGATTTATAATTTCGGTTGTAATGGGTTATTTTATGATACCACTTTTAAAGAAATTAAACGTATCTCAAAGAGTAAGTGTGTTTGTTGGCGCATCACATAAAAAGAAAAACGGAATACCAACGGTTGGAGGATTAATATTTATTATTCCGACTTTTATAACGATATTAATTATGTACTTTACCAATAAAATAGAGATAAATAGTAATTTATTAATCGTTTTATTCGTGTTTGTTGCGTATGCTATTTTAGGTTTTACCGATGATTTTATGAAACTTAAAAGAAAGCAAAACGAGGGATTAACAGAAATTCAAAAACTATTTGGTCAGGTTTTAATAGCAATTGTGTTTTTCTTTATTTACATGAAAAGCGGATCAGAACCATTGTTTTGGATTCATGCGTTTGATTTAAAAATAGATGTTGGCTGGTTATACGGATTTTTCATCTTGTTTATGCTTGTTGCATCATCAAACGCTGTTAACATAACGGACGGACTAGATGGTCTGGCCGGTGGCCTTTCATTTATTGCAACGCTTGTTTTAGGTATTATAACTTGGAATACCGATTGGCTTGCAGGATATCAAGATATCGCTATTTTCTGCTTTATATTAGCAGGATCACTTCTTGGATTCTTGGTTTATAATACTTATCCTGCCAAGGTATTTATGGGTGATACTGGATCACTTGCAATCGGTGGCGTTTTAGCATCGATTGCCATCCTTACAAGACACGAACTTACTTTTGCGGTTATCATGGGTGTATTTGTTATAGAAACGTTATCTGTTATCATACAAGTATTTTCATTATTCGTATTTAAAAAGAAGGTGTTTTTAATGACGCCACTTCATCATAACTTTGAAAAGTTAGGTTGGAAAGAACAAGATATCGTAAAATTATTTTGGATATGTGGACTTATTTTAGGTACTATTGCCGTTGTTTATGGAGCTTGGTTATAAGATGCAAATATGCATCTTTTTTTTATTTATACTCTTGAAATAAACTAATAATTTTAGTAATATGAATAAGGATGATAAGGGGCATTTTATGAAAGAGTTAATAATAAATAAAGACAATTTAAAACAAGAAGATGTAAAAGAAGTTGTAACAAGGGTAAAAGCGGTAATGATAAACGAGCAAAATGAGATATTACTCGCGTATTGTGATGATGACTATCAATTTCCCGGTGGCCATTTAAAAGATGGTGAAGATGCTTATTCTGGATTAATAAGAGAAGTTAAAGAAGAAACAGGAATAGAATCAAAAAAAGATGATTATTATCCTTTTATGATAACTAAACATTATGAAAAAAATTATTTTAGAACTGGTAATAATAGATTAAACATCATAATTTATTTTATTTATAAAAAGGTCCCGGTTATAAATGATAACAACATTGATATTAGTAATTATGAAAGAAAAAATGGTTTTAAACTTTGCTTTGTTAACTTAGATGATGCGGAAGACTTACTAATAGACCATGCAAGAACACATCCTAGATTTAAAGATCTTGCTTATGAGATGCTTCCTGTTTTAGATGAGTATAAAAATAATTATCATAATTAAGTTTTAAGTGATAATGTTAA
>DVMT01000002.1 GCA_018714855.1 Candidatus Aphodocola excrementigallinarum | reverse complement strand
TTATATCTTCCACTTCAATTACGTTAAAATCATTATTTATTCTTCCAATCTTCATGTTTTTCAAAAAAGAATAGAACTCTAAATTCTCGTACGTTTTTTTTAATTCTTCTAAGTTACCATTAGTTATTTTTGTGTCTTCTAAAGTAAATCCTAACGGAACTTGTTTATATATAGTAACTAAATCTTTGCTTTCAAAAGCTTTATCCTTACCATTAATTAATTTTGTTGCAACAGCACCTTTAATATAGGCTATATTATCATATATACCTTCTAAAGAACCATATTCTTGCAATAACTTTAACGCGGTCTTTTCACCTATTCCTTTAACTCCTTCAATATTATCTGATGAATCTCCCTGTAAGGCTTTTATATCAATCATTTTATCTGGGGTTAATTTATATTGATCATAAAAAGTTTCTTTACTCATCATAACGTAATCTTTTGATTTTAAAAGTTTCATAATAACTTTATTAGATATAAGTTGTAAAAGATCTTTATCACTACTTACAATTAATCCTTTATAATCATTTTCATCATCAATTTTTTTAGCAAGTGTTCCAATTATATCATCAGCTTCATAATTATCTATTTCAAACCATTTAATACCTAAATAAGCAAGTATTTCTTTGGCGATTGGAAACTGTGCTTTAAGCTCATCAGGCATCTTTATTCTACCTGCTTTATAGTCTTTATATTTATCATGTCTAAATGTTTTCCCCTTATCAAAAGCAACAAGCATGTACTCTGGCTTTTCATCATTTATAATTTTGTGTATCATGTTTACAAAGCCATATAACGCATTAGTTGGAAAACCATTTTTATTCTTCATGAAATTTCCTTGATATGCCGTTGCATAATAACTTCTAAACAATAAATTATTTCCATCTACTAATATAACTTTTTTCATTTTTACCACCTAAATTTATTATAACACGAAAAAGCCATTATTCCCATGGAATAATGGTTAAATTAGGCCAAATGTTTTTCCATCTTTTAGTTTTAATATCATAATCTTTTTTTATAAAATCCTTTTTGTTAGGACGTATTAACATACTAAATAAATCATTTAGTCCAAAAGGTGCAAAAATAATTAACTTGTTATTTTCTAATCTAACACCTATGCATGTTATTGTAGTACCCCACTTACTAATAGCTTCTTCTACTGATTTATTTTCTTTAATGTCATGATCAAATTTTTTGCCATACCATAAATGAACTCTTGCCTGGTTTTTTATATCCAATTTAATATTTACATCTTTAAATAAGTTAGTTATTTCTTTAATCATTAAATCTTCTTTTTCATAACTTTTATCACTATCATAATATACGATATCATAATCATTAATTTCATTATCAAGTGGATAGCCATGTATATAATTAAAAACCGTTTGACTTACTGCTCCTGCTGCTAAATAATAGTTTTTTAAACCAAAATCCTGAAGTTTTTCTAAAATTAATTTTATTTTATTGTTTTTTAATAATATTTCTTCTAAGAGTTTCATTTGATAATTTAAATCTTTGTTTTTTCCTGTTTTCATATGATCACCTTTAATTAATCAAAAAAAGGGATAATCCCTTAATTATTTTGATTACTATTGTTGTTATTAGACCATAGCGATGTATGCTTTTTTGGTCCATCTTCAAATACGGGTTGCACGTTGTTATTAGAAACATCATCACTACTTAAAGTTTCTACGGTATTATCATTTTTATTTGAATTATTATTAACAACTTGATTATTAACGTTATTTATATTTTGAACAGAAGCTGCGTTATTTATAACATTTTCGTTAGGCATGTTATTTACTACTTGATTTAAATTAGATTGAGCACCTAAATCATTATTCAATACGTTATTAACTGAAGCATCATTTACGTTTATGTTTTGATTATTTAAATCATTTACATTTGGCTCTAAAACATTATTATTCATAATGTTTGTATTAGGCATATTGTTTGAATTATTTACAGTCTCATTTGCACTAATGGTTTGAGTATTTAAAGTATTATTTACTGTGTTATTAAATGTTTCATTATTAACCATGTTTTGGTTATTAATATTATTTATTGAAGCAGAATAATTATTAAATGAATTTTCACTATTTACTTGCTCATTAATGTTTTGAACTGGATTATTTTGTATATTATTAAAGCTTTGATTATTATTTACTTGACCAAAAGATTGGTTGAATTGATTTATATTATTAGAAGTTTCTACGTTATTATTTACGCTTTCGTTTGGTGTTGTGTTAACAACATTTACTCCTAAATTATTAATATTTTGATTTGCATTAATATTATTATTAACCATATTTTGATTAACATTATTTTGCATGTTAGATGAATTATCAAAACTTGGAGCTTGATATCCAGTAAATTCACCTTGCGCATTAGTATTTAATTCATTACTACTCATTTCATTACTTTCATTATTTAAAGTTGTATCATTTACATTTGTTGTATTTTCATAGTTAGTGTTACTAACATTATCTTGAACACTATCAGTATTTATTGTTTGCTCATTTTCTTTATAAATGATGTTTTTACTAAACGCAAGAATTAAAAAGAAAATAAATGGAAACAAAAGCATACCAATGGTAAATCCAACACCTTTACCAAAGTTTTTAGAAATTCCATAATAAACCATTATCATAACGATAAAATTAATAATTGGTATAAAAAACAAAATAACATACCAACCTGGTTTATCCGCAATTTTACACAATATATAAGTGTTATATATTGGTATTAGTGATGCCCATCCTGGTTGCCCTGCCTTTGTAAACATTTTCCACATTCCAACTATTGCTAAAACAAGAACAGCTATAAAAAATATCCAAAAAAGCGCTCCTAATCCTAGTATGAAAGCAAAAATACCCGTATTGTTACTAAGTGAATACGATGTATCAACATAATAATTTGAACTCATAAAACTTACCTCCTATTTTATTTAATTATATAATGTTTAAAATGCTTTATCAACAAAATAACGTATATTTTTGAGTATTTTACAGAAAATATACTGAAAGGAAGGTTTTTATGGAAAACATTAGCATCAGAAAATACATAACAGATTCTTTTAAAGGTGATAATGAAAGCGAGATAAAACAAGCGATTGATGATACCATAAAAGAAGGCCTTGAAGAAGCGTTACCAGGTCTTGGTGTATTTATGGAAATAATATGGAATAATGCATCAGATGAATTAAAAAAAGAGCTATTAGAAATTCTAAAAGCTCATTTAAATTAATTATCTCTTAAAGTTGCTGGAACTGTTTCAGTAACTTTTTTTATTATGTTATTAAATACATTCATAACCTCTTCGTCGGTTAAGGTTCTATCGCCCTCATTAAAGGTAAGTTTATATGCTATTTGTTTTTCGTTTTCTTTTACTTTTTCACCAGTATAAACATCAAATACATCTATGTTTGTAAGTAATCTTCCGCCTGCTTTTTTAATTACCTTTTCAACATCACTTGAAGTTATTTCTTTAGAGACGATAAACGCAACGTCCTTAACTATCTCCGGATAAATAGGTGCCGCTTTAAATTTTAGTGGCTTAACACTTCTATTTAATTTAGTCATTGAAACTTCCGCTAAGTATATATCATCTTTATTTATACTTGGATGAATTTTACCTATTACGCCTATTTCTTCTTTATCAAGGATAATCTTGGCACTTATTCCAGGATGAAAACCATCATCATTCAAAACCTCAAAATGATATCTGTTTTTAAATCCTAAAAAGTCAAGTATGTTTTCTATAATTCCTTTTAAAAGATAGAAATTGGCTTTTATAGAAGTATTTTGCCATGTGTTTGTAACGTAATTACCACTCATTAAAATGGCTATTTTACTATCCTCTTCGTAATTTACATCGTACGTTTTGGCAATTTCATATATGTTTATATCATTTACGTGTCTTTTTTTGTTATATGAATAAATGTTTAAAAGTGATGGTAAAATGCTTGTTCTAATTACTGCTTTATCAGCACTCATCGGATTAGGCAAATACTTATTTTCTTTATGTTCATAATTAAATTGTTCTGACATTTCTTTTGATACTAAAGTATAAGTTTTAACCTCGTTTAAACCAAGGGCCCTAAGTTTTTTAGAAATTGATTTTCTAAGACCAACGTCACCTTTGTATTCTCCTTTTTTAGTTTCAACCAAAGGAAGCGTACTTTTTAAATTATGATAGCCATATAGCATACCTATTTCTTCAGCGATGTCCGCTACTTTAGGATCAATATCCCCTCTTCTTGATGGAATCGTACATTTAAATACACCATCTTTATACGTATATTTAAAATCAAGTTTTTCAAGTTCTAATTTCATGTCATCATCAGATATTTGAATGCCAAGTAATTTGTTTACTTCAAAAGCTTTAAAAGTAACTATTTTTTGTGTTTTATCTATCTTATCATGAATAACAGTATCGCTTAAAACCTTTCCATCGGCATATTTTTCCAAAAGATGACAAGCTCTTTTAATAGCCATATTAGTGTATTCATAAGAAAGCCCTTTACCATACCTAATTGATGCTTCACTTCTTAAGTTTAAGCGTCCTGCGGTGTTACGAATACTATATGGATTAAAAATGGCACTTTCTATTAGAATGTTTTTGGTATCATTTTCTACTTCGGTGTTTTCTCCGCCCATAACACCAGCGATACAAACCGGTTTTTCACCATCTGTTATAACGATATCATTACTTGTTAACGTCCTTTGCTTTTTATCTAAAGTTGTTATTTCTTCGCCATCTTTAGCCATTCTAACTAAAACGTTATTACCTAGTCTATCTTTATCAAAAAAGTGTAATGGTTGACCAAATTCTAGCATTACGTAATTTGAAATATCAACAACGTTATTAATTGGTCTCATACCTGCTGATATAAGTCTTTTTTTAATAAAGTCTGGTGACTCTCCTATTTTTACATCACGAACCAATTTTGCTAAATAATATGGACAATTATCCGTGTCTACCGTTAGTTTAAAATTATCTTTTACGCTTTCTTTTTCCTCTTTAAATGAAAGGTCAGGCATTTTTACTTTTTTATTTAAAATGGATGCAACGATGTATGCAAAACCAATATGATAATAACAATCGTTATTACGATGCTTATGAACGTCTAATTCATATACCGTATCTTCTAATCCTAAATAATCAATTGGATCTTCTCCTATGGTGGCATCACTACCTAATTCGGCAATACCTTTTGCGTATGTTTCTTCCGTTTTTTCTTCTAGGCCAAGTTCAAATAACGCACATATCATTCCGTTTGATTCTACGCCTCTTATTTTTCCTTTTTTTATTTCATTATTACCAGGAAGTACGCACCCAGGCTTTGCAACGATTACCTTAAGACCTTCTTTTACGTTAGATGCACCACACACTATTTGAACGGTTTCACTTCCAATATCTACCATGCAAACGTTTAAATGGTCACTATCAGGATGTTTTTTAACTTCTTTTATCTGTCCGATTACTAAGTTATCTATTTTATTAGTTATTACTTTTTCAACGTTCATACCATAATTAGTTACCTTAACGGCAAGTTCTTTTAAGTCTTCGTTCTTTATATCAACAAAGTCTCCTACCCAGTTCATGCTTATCATAATTATTCACCTTCCTTTCTATCAAAGTTTTTAAGTTCTCTTAAGTCAGTGTTATAAAACGTTCTAATATCATTTATTCCGTATTTTAGCATTGCTAAGCGTTCTGCTCCAAATCCAAATGCAAAACCGCTCCAAACCTTTGGATCATAACCGCAATCTTCTAAAACCTTAGGATTTACCATACCAGCTCCTGACACCGTAATCCATCCCGTGTTTTTACAAATGCTGCAGCCCTTACCATGGCAATTAAAGCATGATATATCAGTTTCAACGGAAGGCTCCGTAAAAGGATAATAGCTTGGTCTAAAGCGAGTTTTGATATCATCACCAAATAATTTTTTAGCAATAACATCAAACGTTCCTTTTAAATCAGATAAACTAATGTTTTTATCAACTAACAAACCTTCTATTTGCATAAATTGATGAGAGTGAGTTGCATCATCATCATCTCTTCTATATGTCTTACCAGGGCATATCATTCTAATAGGTTTTTCACCCTTATTAGCAAGCATAACACGTGCTTGAACAGGAGATGTTTGGCTACGTAATAATAATCTATCTCCTTCTACGTAAAACGTATCTTGAGCATCCCTTGCCGGATGATTTTTTGGAATGTTTAAAAGTTCAAAGTTATAGTGATCCTCTTCTATTTCAGGACCATCAACAACATCATAGCCCATGCTCATGCATACCTGTTCTACCTCTTCAATAATTCTTTCAAGAATGTTTGCAGAACCTTGTGGAATCTTGGTTGCAGGAAGTGTTATATCTATTTTTTCACTAGCTAGTTCTTTATCTAACGCTTCTTTTTCTAAAATAGCTTTCTTTTCTTCTAACGCATTTGTAACATGTCCTCTTACCTCGTTAACAAGCATTCCAAACTCCTTTTTTTGATCATTTGGAACATCTTTCATCATTTTAGAAAGTCCGGTTACCATACCTTGTTTACCCAAGTATTTAATCCTTATATCATTTAAGGTTTTCATATCAGTAACGCATATTGCATCTTTATCAAACTGCTTTTTAATTTCATTTACTTTTTCTTTCATAATACTTTCCTCCTATTTAAAAAAATCTATGAGACAAGGGCGAAAAACATTTCCGTGGTACCACCTTGTTTCATAGATTTACTATGCACTTAAACTTTTAACGCAAGCTAACGTAATAACTTTAGGTTATTAAGCTCCAAAGTGAATTCATAAGATATTACACCATTAGCTTCCACCATACGCTAACTCTCTATAGGCTTTTTTCTTATTACTACTCTTCTTCACTGCTTTTTATATACATGTATTGTAACATATTAAAAAAAGTTAAGCAAGCGATTACTTAACTTCTACTTCTTTACTTATGTTTCCAACCATATCTACTACTCTTACGTATTTATAATTAAAATCCTTTTTAGTTAAAGTTAGCTCTTCACCAGAAATCTCTTCTTCATCCCAATTTTCGTTATCATAAGAATACTGAATATATTTTAACTCGTTATTATCACTAGCCTTTATAACAGTATCATCACCATCTTTTGATACTTTTACTTTAGGATTTTCCTTATCTATTTTAACCGATGTTTTATAAGCATAACTTCTATATCCATTTTCGTTTTCGACAATTATGTAAAGTTCTTCATTCATATCATCAGTAAATACAATCTTAGACGTAATTTCAGTATCATTAAGATCATCTTTTATTACTTTCCAATTTTCCATATCAAATGAATAATATAATCTATCTATTTTAGAATTACTTGAAGCATTAACAGTAATTGCAACATCTGTATTTACAAACTCTTCACCACTAGAATTAACAACAAAATCTATTACAGGCAAATCATTAACATTATAATCCTCAGTAGAACCTGATAGTCTTTTGATACTTGCTCTTAAGTTCCCAGTTACTCCAGAAGTAAATATAAAATAGCTCAAGAATACAACCACTATTATAACACCTGTAAAAATTAAAATATTTCTTTTATCTTTTTGCATAACTCTTATCTCCTAGTCTATAAATATTATACAAGTAAATTAAAAGAAAAACAATAACTTTTCGCTATTGTTTAAATACTCATTAATTCTTTTTCTTTGTCGCTTAACTTTTCATCTACAATTTTATTATACTTAGTAATTAGATCTTGAACTTTTTCTTGAGCTTTCTTTTCTTCGTCCTCTGGTATTTCTAACTTTTTAATATTATTATTAGCATCTTGTCTTATGTTTCTTAAAGCTATTTTAGCATCTTCTGCTAAAGCTTTAGCTTCTTTAACATATTCTTTTCTTCTTTCCTCAGTAAGTTCTGGAATAACAAGCATAATAGTTTCTCCGTTATTATTTGGAGTAAGACCTATGTTAGCCTCAAATATGCCTTTTTCTATAGCATTTATAGAATTTCTATCAAAAGGTTTAATAACTAACTTACGTGCCTCAGGTACCGATATAGTTGCAAGCTGGATTAATGGAGTTGGAACACCATAATACTCTACTTCTACCTTATCTAATATTCTTGGATTAGCACGTCCGGCACGAACGTTTAAAAACCTTTCTTCCATTACATCTATCGCTTTAGTCATTTTCTCTTCCGCTTCTTTTAAAATATCATCTGTCATTATATCCCTCTTTCTTGTAAATATTATATAATAAAAAAAGACTTTATTACAAGCCTTTTTAAATTTAAATACCTAAGTTAGTCTATTTTTTCTACTTTTTCAAAAACATAATTACCATCTTCATTTTTATCAAAAGTCCATTTATATGAATCAGCCTTCCCAATATAATTATCTATTATATTTTCATCTAATTCATTTGTTTCTCCTAAGTCATCTATTTCATTTGATAAACCTAAATATCCATTATTATAATTAGCAGTAGAATTCTTAAATAATTTTATAGTATTATTACCATTTTCATTAACTGTTTGATATACAAATATAACTTTGCTAGTAATTTCTATTTTATCATTAATTTCTTCCGCCTTTATTATCTTTGTACGATAAGAAGCTTCATAACCACCGATTCCACCATCTACAATAGAAAATGATTTACTATCATTATCATACTTGAATACTGCCCCTGCTACTCCAACTTTAACATAGTTATTAGAATATAATATATCTTCAACCTTAATTTCACTTCCAAATAACTCTACCGACTTATTATTAATATCATCTAAAGAATATTTAGTATTATTTTCATAAATATTAAAATCTTGATTATCCTTCAAATATAAATCATAAAATGAAACTCCAAATTTTACTTGATCAGATATATCATTATTATCTAAACTATCATTTAAATAAAAATAATTAAATAACGTTGTAGTTTCATAACTTGATCTACCATCAGAATAAACATCAAACATAATATCTTCATAATTGCTAAAACCATTAAAATTATTAAATAAAGATACTATTTGTTCATCATTAACATCTAATTCTTTTACTTCATTTTCTTTATTTTCCTTTACTTCAGTTTTCTTTTTATCAGTTTTTTCTTCTTCTTTATTCTGACTATTTCCAATTATGTATCCAATATATAATCCTGCCGCTACAATTATTAATATACCTATTAACTTTAGTATTCCTCTTATTATTTTTGTTTTCTTGCTTGGTCTTCCAACATCATTTTTTAATACACCCATCTTTTCACTCCTTTTTTATATTATTACATGTTAATAATAACATATACCCCCCACTGAGTGTCAATCAAATTATCTGTGGATATCTTATTGTGTAAATAAAAAACTACTGTGATGTTTCTTCACTCGTAGTTTCTTCTTCTATTAACATTTTATCAATTAGACTAGAAAAATTTTTTTTAATTATTGATATTAAATTTATTTTTAGATATAATAAAAATGTAAGGAAGCAGCTTACTAGTTGTTTTCCAAATTTTGTTGTTATTGAAAAACAGAGCTAGATTTTTACTTAGCTCTGTTTTTCTTACATTATATAATACTCAATATGACTATTATTATAAGTAATATGATGATTAATTTTGGAGTAAATTTTATTTCAAATCTAAACCTCATAAGCATCACCCGCTTTCTATTCTTATTCAAAATAAAAATTGGAAAACAAAGCTAGCAAATTACTACTTCCTCATATTAATTATTAGCCATAACTTTTAAAAATCCCCCTAGAAAAATTAAAAAAGCTAAAATTAATTAGCTTTTTCTGCTTCAATAAACTTATAATTATCTTCACCTACTGAAAACTTAAACGTGTATTTATCTAAGTTATCTTGGTACTTTTTATATAATTCTTTATCTTCTAATTCAGAATCTGTTAAGGTAACCTTTGTTCCATCTTTTAAAGTTAAAATATTATTATCAACGTCTATATTTTCAGCAAAACCTATTACAACATTTATATATAATTCATCTTTTTCTATATAAGAATCAGTAACTCCATATACTGGCATATTACCACCATCACCACATTCGCACGAAATCCATACGTAAGCGTTTTCCTCTTTAGAATAGCCATATAAATCTGTAAATATTATGTTTATATTATCCTCAACAGCATTATTCCCGTCATCAAATTTACTTTTATATGTTTTATTAACATCTTCATAAGAATAATAATCTAATCCGCCTTCATCATAGCATAACCCTCTAAAATCACCAGTTTCTATAAACCAAGATTGTTGATTATCTCCAATAGGATTTATGTCATCTCCAAAAAAGTCTTTACATGAATAGCTACTTGATTTTGTTTTCGTATTTTCTAATGCTACAGTAGTTTTATACTCATTATTATTGAATATAATATTATTTTCATCAGAGTAACCAAAATCATAATAATATTGTTCACCAAAAATGTTCTTCATGATTTGATCTGCTTTTTGCGTATCAACTTTTTCTATTTTACTTTTTTCTTTTGTTTCAGTTTTATTTTTATCAGTTTTTTCTTCCTCTTTACTTTGATTATTTCCAATTACATATCCTATGTATAATCCAGCTGCTATAATTATTAATATCCCTATTAATTTTAATATTCCTCTTATTATTTTTGTTTTCTTACTTGGTCTTCCAACATCGTTTTTTAATACACCCATTTTTTCACTCCTTTTCTATTTTACATGTTTATAATAACATATACCCCCCCCCGAGTGTCAATCAAGTTATTTGTGGATATCTTATTGTGTAAATAAAAAAACTACTAAGCTGTTTCTTCACTTGTAGTTTCTTCTTCTATTAACATTTTATCAATTAGACCAGAAAAATTATCCTTTAAGGCATTTTTTTGTTCGTCTGTTATTATTTCTTCATTATCAGAGTTAATAGTTCCAATGTAAACCCCTACAATGTTACCTTTATTAACAAAGATAACCGTTGGCGCAGTAATTCTTTTATTACCTTCATCATCTTCGTTTATATAATCAGAAAGTAATTCTGCTAAATCTTGATATTCTTGTGTGTTATTATCTCTTATGTCCTTAAAATCATAATATAATATACGTTTTACGCCTTTATCTTTAGCAGCCTCATCTAACACTGGAACTATTTCTTTACACAACGTGCAAGATGAAAAACCAAGATAAATAATACCCGTTTCGTTTTCGATGGTATCAATTACGTTATAATAAGTTGCGTATTCATAAATATTATCTTTTGAAACCTCACTATACTCATCTTTGAATCTTATACTATCAGTACTAACATCGTCTTCTACTTTTGTAACTTCTATAGTATCACAACCAGTTAATATAAGCAAAAAAGTTAGTACTACTGCCACTAACTTTTTCATTATTATTCACCTTTCATTTGAGCAGCTACTTCTTCAGCAAAATTTTCTTGACGTTTTTCAATTCCTTCACCAACTTCGAATCTTACAACATCAATAATCTTTCCACCATTATTGCTAACGTATTTACCAACACTAACAGAATTATCCTTAACAAATTCTTGTTCTTCTAAGCATATTTCCTTATAGAATTTATTAATTCTTCCCATTACCATCTTCTGGGCAATGTCAGCTGGTTTTCCTTCAGCCATAGCTTGTTCAGTTAAAATTTTCTTTTCGTGTTCAACTCTATCAGCTGGAACATCTTCTTTCTTTACAAACTCAGGACGCATTGCTGCAGCATGCATAGATACATCTTTAGCAACCTGTTCTGACGCGCCTTCAAGAAGTGTTAAAACTGATATTTTACCACCCATGTGGATGTAACTACCGAAATGTTGATTATCATTTTTTTCAAGTAATGCAAATCTTCTAAATGAAATTTTCTCTCCAATAGTTGCCGTCATGTTTGTAACATAATCATTTAAAGTACCATCTTCATAAGGTAATGCTAAAGCTTCTTCATTAGTCTTAGCGTTACTTGCTAAAATAGTTCTTGCAACATCATCAACAAACTTTTGGAACTTTTCGTTTTTAGCAACAAAGTCAGTTTCACAGTTAATTTCAACGATAACTGCCTTATTATCTTTTTCAATTACCGTTGATAAACCTTCAGCAGCAATTCTTCCTGCTTTTTTAGCAGCCTTTGCAATTCCCTTTTCTCTTAACCATTCCGTTGCTTTTTTAACATCATTACCATTTTCTTCCAAAGCCTTTTTACAATCCATCATTCCAGCTCCAGAAATATCTCTTAATTCTCTTATTAAACTAGCGTTCATAATCATTCTCCTTTTATAATTAAAGATGATTATCTAAATCATCTTTTTATTTATTTTGTTAAAGCTTTAATTAACTCGTCTTTCTTTAATTTAGAATATCCTTCTAATTTAGCTTCTTTAGCCATAGCCTTTAACTCAGCAACTGTTTTCTTTGATAAATCCTCAAGTTCTTTAGCTTCTTTTTTTACTTCCTTAGAAGCAGTTTCTTTTTTAACAGCTTTCTTTTCTTCTTTTACTTCTTCTTTTTTTGGCTCTTCTTTTTTATCTTCAGATACTTTTTCTTTTGTATCTTTCTTTACAGGTGCTTTTTTAACTTCTTTATTATCTTCTTTTGCTTTAACCTTTTCTTTAGCCTTATCTTCTTCTGTTACATAATCTTCCATAGGCTTATTTGTAGCTTCACAAATAGCGTTATTTAAAACTCCAAGTACGATTTTTACAGAACGAATAGCATCATCATTACCAGGAATAACGTAATCTACTAAGTCTGGATCACAGTTAGTATCTACGATACCAAATACTGGAATATTTAACTTATGAGCTTCATTTATAGCATTAAGTTCCTTTTTAGGATCTACTATAATCATAGCTTGTGGAAGCTTTTTCATTTCTCTTAATCCACAGAAATATGAATTTAATTTATCGTATTCTTTACGAATCTTAACAACTTCTTTTTTAGGCAACTTATCAAATGTACCATCTTTTTCCATTTTCTCAATTTGATCTAAACGGTTAATTCTTCTTCTTATCGTTCTAAAGTTAGTAAGTGTTCCACCTAACCAACGCTTTGCAACGAAGTAACTATCAGATCTTTTAGCTTCTTCTTCGGTTGCTTCTTGTGCTTGTTTTTTAGTTCCAACAAAAATAACCTTTCCACCGTTTGCGACGATTTCTTTTAAAGCATCATATGCTTCTTCTAATTTCTTTACTGTTTTTTGTAAGTCAATGATATAAATGTCATCTCTTGCAGTAAAGATATACTCTTTCATTTTTGGATTCCATCTTTTTGTTTGATGTCCAAAATGTACACCTGCTTCTAGCAGGTAACTCATTGATACAACTGGCATTTCTTTTTTCCTCCTTTGTTTTTTCCTCCAAGTTTTTCATCTTTGCACGCTCATCCTTTATGGACACTTGAGATACAAATCCAAACTTGTGTGTATTTTTTTCTTTCCTCTAAGAAAAACCATGCATATTATAACACATATTTATTATATGTTACAAGGTATTTTTCTATTTTTTTTACAAACCATTTTATTGTTTTTTTCTTTTTTTATAGCATAAAACATAACCGAAGCATTTATGACCTGCTGGCATGCCATCTTCTTCAATTAACTTTTCTTTATAAGGGACTTTAAAGGTACCATTTACGTAAGTTAAACAGCTTCTTTTTCATCAACATAACTTTGATCTACCGTTTTAATTAAAAATGTCTTCGTATCAAATCCACCTTTTACCTCTTTTTTTTGCTTTCTTGCAGCTTCAATGTCATTAAACGAAATATTATTTACCTCAGCCTTTTTTAACATTACCTCAAGTAAGTCTGCTAACTCTTCTTTTATTTCATCAGGTGTTCTAGAGGCTATAACTTCTTTTACTTCTTCTAAAAGCTTATTATCTAATGCGTTTTCAAAATCATTATCATTTAATGTCTTAGTTAATGCATATTCACCATTCTTTTCTATTTTATCTGGTATTTTATCTCTTACTAATTTATTAAATATCTTTTCCATTTTTAATCTCCTTTATTTTTTGTATCTCATTAATTAATGATTCAAAAACGTTATCATCTTTATACTTTGGTTTATCATATTCTATCCATATGTCGCTTGCACATTTTGATTTGTTTTCAATTTCTTTTTTTCTATCTCCAAAAAACTCAAGGTCTTCTTTAGCCTTTTCGTAACTAAAGGCACCTTCTAAATCATATGTTTTAGCTTGAAGATCACACTCTATTTTATCAATGTGATAACAAAATAAAGCTTCCTTTGTAATACGTGCGTTAAACTCATCTAATAGTGCTTCTATTTCTTTAGCATCCATTAAACCTTTTACCACTTTATGAACGCATTTTTTACCCTTTTTTATCTTTTCCTCTGGAGTAATATTTGCTCTTATAGTAAGGTCTCCCATTAATATTTCCTCTAATTCATGAAGGGTAAGCATTTTTAGTACTTTATACATGTCCAAATCAAGTTTATATTCACTATTAAGTGCGATAGCTAAAATCAAACAGCCAAAAATATGTTCCGCAACGGATTCTTTTCTTTCTTTTTTTATATCGACTTCTATCCAACCAGTTCTTATTTTATTTTTTAATTTTGCCGCTTGCATATAAAACGCTATAACGTTTTTATTCTTATTCATAAAGCCTCCTACAAATTTATTGGGTTAAAATCAAATTCAACCTTTATCTTACTATTACCTTCATATATTTTTAATAGTTCGTTTAAAGCCTTGTATAACTTATCATCTTTTTTATATTTTAGTATAACCTGAAAATTATAATTATTATTTATTCTTAAGATGTTTGCAATCGATGGGCCTAATATCGTTGTAGCAACACTTAAACTTCTTTTTAAAAACTCACTTATTTTTTTAGCTTCACCAATACCATAATTAAAATCCTTGGATGAGATTTTAATTAACGTAATAAAACAATACGGTGGATAATTAAGTTTTTTTCTAATAAACATCTCTTTAGCAAAAAAGGTTTTATAATCATGATTAGAAGCACAAACAATACTGTAATGATCAGGATTAAAAGTTTGCACGATGGCTTCTCCTTCTTTATTTACTCTTCCCGCACGGCCTGTTACTTGATCAATTAAACTAAAGGTTCTTTCACTACTTCTAAAGTTTGGTATGTTTAAAGATGAATCAGCGTTTATAACACCAACTAAAGTAACGTTTGGAAAGTTAAGTCCCTTTGCAATCATTTGTGTTCCAACTAAAATATCATAAGCACCACTATTAAACTCATTTATTATTTTATGATGAGCACCTTTTTTACTCGTTGTATCAGCATCCATCCTAAGAACTTTAGCATCTTTAAACACACCTAAAATATTCTCTTCAAGGCGCTCTGTTCCAACGCCTATTTGTCTAATTGCATCATCACCACAACTTGGACATACATCCGTTTTATTTTGGGCATAACCACAATAATGACATCTTAACATACCTGATGATTTATGATAAGTTAAAGTAATATCACAATTGGGACATTTAAAGGTGTATCCGCAATTTTGGCAAGTAAGATAATTTGAATAACCACGCCTGTTTAAAAGAAGCATTACCTGCTCTTTTTTTTCTAATCTATCTTTGATTTTGTCTAATAATAAACTAGAAAACATACTATTACCTTTTTTTATTTCACTTTTCATATCAACTATGGTAACTTTAGGAAGCGGTTTTTCATTAACACGTTTACTTAACTCGATGTAATCATAATACCCTTTTTTTGCTCTTGCATAACTTTCTATGGTTGGTGTTGCACTTCCAAGTATCACTGGACACTTATGATAAAAGCTTCTTCTAGTTGCTATATCAAGCGTGTTATACCTTGGATTATTCTCTTGTTTATAACTTTCAGAATGCTCCTCATCTATTATTATTACACCAATATCTTTAAGCGGTGCAAAAATTGCACTACGTGCTCCTATTACAACCCTTACCTCACCTTTAATTATCCTTCTAAACTCATCATATCTTTGTCCATCAGATAAAGAAGAATGCAAAATTGCTATACTTTCTTTA
>DVMT01000032.1 GCA_018714855.1 Candidatus Aphodocola excrementigallinarum | reverse complement strand
AAAAATAATTTATTAATAAAAAACATTATAATACTTTTAGTATCAGGTGCAATCGCTAAAGCACTTGGTATGATTGGTAAAATAATATATACAAGAATAGCAGGCGTAAACGTTGTTTCTTTATACACATTAATTACCCCAACATTAATGCTAATAATAACCATAACGCAGTTTAGTTTTCCAATATCAATAAGCAAGATAAGCGCTGAAGAAAAATACGAAAATAATGATATACTAAAAAACGCCATTACAATGGGTTTTATTATTGATACGTTTTTAATAATACTCGTTTTAATATCAGCATCATTTATTGCAAACATGCTTCATAATAAGGCCTTAACGCCAGCTATATTATCAGTTTCTATAATAATACCTTTTATTACCATTTCAAGTATTCAAAGAGGCTTTTTGCATGGGAAAGAAGACATGGCACCAGCTTCTATTACAAACATAACAGAAGAAATAGTAAAAGTAATTTTAATAATTTTATTTCTTCCGTTTGCAATTGCAAAATCAAATATTACCGCCGTAATTTTTATTATATTATTTAACGTTATAACCGAACTTACAAGTATTATAATAATGCAAAAAACAATTAATAAAAAATACATAAATAATAATTATAAACCAAAAATAAACATAAAATTATTAAAAGAAATTCTAAACATATCAGGTCCTACCACACTAGTTAGGCTAATATCATCAGTAGGTTTTTTCTTAGAGCCGATAATACTTACAAGCACCCTTTTACAAACCGGATTTTCATCAAATTACATAACCTTAGAGTATGGTGTTATAAATTCTTATATAATCCCACTTTTATCAATTCCAAGCTTCTTTTCTGCTTCGATAGCATCAGCTCTACTTCCTAACATAACTAAATTATACGTAAATAAAAAATATAACGAGTTTAATAAAAAACTTTTAAAACTACTTTTTTTATCACTTATCGTAGGCGCAATATGTTTAAGCGTAATTTTATTATTTCCAAAGCAGTTACTCATTC
Source organism: Candidatus Aphodocola excrementigallinarum (assembly GCA_018714855.1). Lineage (GTDB taxonomy): Bacteria > Bacillota_I > Bacilli_A > RF39 > UBA660 > Aphodocola > Aphodocola excrementigallinarum. Next base: position 19,904 of record DVMT01000032.1, on the reverse strand, counting down.
TTATTTATAACGTTAATTTTGGCGTAAATTACATTTATTTAATTGGACCGTTCTTTTTAATTTTATATATGCAACCTACTTTATCGGTTGCACTACAAGCCATGGGAAAAACAAATAAATTATTTTTAACTTCTACCATATCAATGATCTTAAAATATAGTGTTTTATATATCTTTGGAAAACTAGGCTTTGGTATGAAATCACTTATTTTTTCTATAATAACAGGTATAATAGTTACCACTTTCCTTGTTATTATAATAGTAATGAAAGAAATTAAAAACAAAAGTAAATAAAAAACCAAATCTAATTATTTGATTTGGTTTTTTATAACTTACTTTATTCACTAGTATTAGTTCTACTACAACTAAAGCCTTTATTTTGGTATGCATCTTCAAGTGAATCAACAGTATCATCCTTACTTGGTTTAACGTATAAAATAGTTTGACCATCAACTACGTTCAATCCGTCAAATCCAGTTCTATTGTAATTGGTTTCCACACTGAAAGTAAAACCAGCACCATTACTTTGAAAACTAACCGTATTACCACTTACCGATGCATTATTAATAAAGAAAGTTTCATATTGTGTTTTTAAATCTTCTATAACTGCAGATGTATTATTATTAGAATTAGATATTACAACATAATTAAAACTAGTCGTTGTAATTTGAGAATTTTCATAATTTGCTGTGTAAGTAACATCCTGACTTTCAGCATCACTATTAGATTTATATGTGCAAGTAAGCGTACCGTACTCACTTTCTATATCTTGTGTTGTTCTTGTATTAACCGTTGTGTTTGGTTCAACATCAGTCGTTTTTCTACCAAAACTAGATTTGTTATTTAAGTAATAAAGTAACAAAAGTATTATAATCGCTAAAGCAACACCTAAAATAGTATAATTAGGTTTTTTATTCGACATTAAAACTTCTTTATTAGTTATTGGATCAATAACAACCGTATTATTTATGGCACCATCATATAAATCATCTAAGTTAATTTCTCTTGTTACATAATCTTTTTCATCATCAGTGTCGTTTTCTTTATTAGAATCATCTAAAGAAAGTTCCTCGTTTTCATCAGTGTCTTTTTTTAACTCTTCTTCAGTTTTTTTGTTTTTATCTTTTTCTTCCACCTTTGTTACCCTCCTTATAAATATATAATAACATAATATTTCAAATTAAAAAATATCATCTACTTTTTTTACCAATTTTTTCACCCTGTTTTACACATGTTTCCAAACCTTTTTTTGAATTATTTAAAATATCATCATCTATTTTAATAATTCCTTTTTCAATAAAAAGAATAATGGTTGATCCTCCATACATAAAGTACCCTTTTTCTTCTCCTTTTTTAACACTACCTTTTATTTTATTATTTTTAATTTTTCCAACTAATAAAGCTCCAACTTCCATAAACATAACCTTACCAAAATTATTAGTTTTAATAAGAGTACATTCTCTTTGATTTTCTTTAAAAACCATAAATTTATCATAAACAATAGGATTAACAGAATGAAACATTCCTTTTATTTTATAATTACCCAAAATCTTTCCATCATCAATGAAGGAATATCTATGAAAATCCTCAGGTGACAATCTAAAAACTAGTGCATATCCACCGGTAAATAAATTAGCATACTTTTTATTTTTTAATATAGTATCTACGCTATAATAACTATTTTTAACACTAAATACTAAATCTTTAGTAATTTTATAACACGTTAATTTTCCATCACAAGGACTTATTAAATGACTTTTATTTTGATCTATTGGTCTTTTTTCTTGTTTTATTTTTCTTATAAAAAAATCATTAAATGAATTATATTTTTTATTTTCATATTCATCCATGTTTATATTATGCTTATTTATAAATGGTTTTATAAGTATTTTTGATATCTTTAACTCCATAAAACTTCCTATTAAGTATGATATAAACTTGCTTTTAACAATTGGTTTTAAAAGTATTCTTCCAGCAGCAGTATTATATAAAAACGATAATCCAACATTTGGATTATCATTGCAAACTTTTCTATTCATTATCTTATAGCCGCCCAAATAATCGCTATTTCAATAGCTGCTAAAATTGAACAAATAACATACCATAAACCTGCTGGTTTTTTAATTTTAATGTTTAAAACAAACAATATTGCCGTTACAAACATAACAAGAGGATAAGCTTTAACAAAAACCGATTCATTAAGAAAAATTAATATGTTATAAGTAAAAGGTAAAATAATTGCAATACTAGTTACCGGAAGACCATGATAATAAGTAACTTTTTCCTTCTTATTTTTAGATAAAATACTTTTTTCTTCTGCTAAAACATTAAAATAAGCAAGCCTTATCACCGCACAAAGTACGTATATTACATATATAACAATATTAAGTTTACTAGTAAATCCCATACATATACCTAAGACAACAGGAAATACACCAAACGATACCGTGTCAACTAAAGAATCAATTTGAACGCCAAACTTCTTTTCCTCATTTGTTCTTTTGCATGCTCTTGCAACACTACCATCAAACATGTCACACACACCAGATAATATAAGACACATTATCGAAGCTGGTATGAAACCTAAAAATGCAAATACCATACCAACTACCGAAAACGCAAGTCCTATATAAGTAAGTATCACTGATGCACCATAAAAACCTATAAACATTTTATCTACTCCTTGTAATTTATTATTTTATATTTAATCAAACTTTCCAATCATATTCATTATCATTTTTGTACTGTTTCCTTCATCATCATATCTATATACATTATGGATATTCTAATAAAAAATAAGAAATCTTATTATCATCTGTTTTACCTACCGAATCACCATTGTTATTTGCGCTTTTTACAAACGAATAATATAAACTTTCTGTAGCATTTAAATTTTCTTCACAGTTTTTATCATTATTATAACAAATTGAATATTTATCACATCCATTTGAGTCTTTTCCATCGTTACAAGAAATTGTTTTAAGTCTTATAAAATTATTTTTATTATTTTTAAGATTAATTTCCTCATTATTCATAGAAATGATATTTTCAGCAAAAAAAGCTAGCCTTATCAAGATTATTTATATAATTTATATCTTTTTTATTTATAGTACTTTCATCAAAATTCGCGATTAAATCATTATTTTTCTTGCTTACTTTTACAATGCTACAATTAGAAATATTTTTTTTCTGTTCTTTGATCAACAACCGTATTTAAATAATTAGAATTGACTAATTTACCAACTGAAACGGTTGCGTATAAATCATCTTTAATACATTTAAATAAATATTCATTAATCGTCAAATATTCTTCCGTATTGCTTCAATTTGACATTTAACATAATTCCATGACTCATTTTTTACCCTTACTTACGTTTGAAAAATTTACTATTGCAATAACTAAAATTGAGTTCATAAGAATGACTATAACAAGTAATTCAATCGAAGTTTTTTTATATTAGCCCTTCTTTTACGTAAATAAGATTAAAATTTACCAGATGTATTTAAATTAATTTTAGTAACATTTCCTGCTTTATCATAAGAATTAATTAAATATGAATCTTGACCATAATCATTTCCGTCTTGCAATGCGTTAGTTGGATTAACTTTTGAAAAATTTCTTCTTTCTTGATCAGTTATCTTTTCAGATTTTAAATTCTTTGTTGTTGATTGTATTTCATAATAATTAAAACCACTTATGTCATCTTTTACAATGCTGCCAATTCTAGTTATATTACTATAGTTATTATAAATTGTAATAGACCCATTATTAGAAATATTTTGATTATTTGTAATAATATTTAGTCCTGCTGAATTAAGTTGTTCATTTACCCATCCAAGTGATTTACCTTTGAAAACTACTTTTATTTGATTAACATTACTATACGAAGATAAATCACATGTGAAAGTTCCACCGTCTTTGCTACATGGATCAGATGAATTTTCATTACGAATTTCCTTTGAAGAATTATTTATATAAAATCCTATGTTTTGCCTTGAAACGTTTTCTAATTCTTCAAATGAAACATAAAAACTATCTACGTTTTTAATTTTGTAATTTTCACCACTTGTAATCATGGTGTTATCCCATTTTATATATACATCTTTATTATTATTTTCTGAATCACAATATATTCCGTTTTTCTTATAAGTTCCACTTTCTATATTATTACTACAATTTTGATTATCTAAGTTGTAAACTTTATATGCTACTGAAGCACTATAAGTAGGTCTTACAGTATCTTTATTATAACTATTTGTTAAACTCGTTGTTTTGCCATTATCACCAGTTACCACAACGTTATAATTAACTCCTTTTCCATCATCTTCCAAACCTACACAATAAGCTTTTTTACCATTTTCATTAGTTATTGGTTGTATATTATTAATGTCAGCATTATCATTGTCTTTAACAGATATTTCTTTAAAGTCAACGCTATCTTCAGTTGGCTCTATTTTTATATATAAAGGTTTATTTTCCCCGCCTAAACTTTCTATATTAAACCAACTATTTTCTTCTGAATCAACATTACCAATTTCAGCCACTTCGCTACAATTAGAGTCTTTATAAAAACTAATATTAGCATTAGGAGCTCCACCAAGTTCTGATATAACAATTGTAGAATCATTAACATCACACATTTTTTCATCTAATGCTTCTTCCTCATATGATGTTCTATAAATATTGTTTTCTTTAGTAACTTTAACATAACTACACCTATTTACGGCCTCGCCAGTTCTTGGGTCTGTAACTCTATTTAAATATCCTTCATCTACTAGTTTACCAACCGTTATATTTCCACCAGTGTCAGCATCTAATCCTTCAAACAAGTATTCATTAGCTGTTAAATACTCTTCTGCAGCTGTTTCTATTTGACTTTTTACATAACTCCATGATTCATTTCTTTTACCTTCGCTTACACTAGTAAAATTAACAATTGCTATAACTAAAATAGAAATCATAAGAGCAATAACAACTAATAGTTCGATTAAAGTAAATCCATTTTTCTTTCTCATAACATAACTAGCCTTCCTTTTTATCATTAGTGTTTTTCGTCTCTGGTTTCATAAGAGGAAATAGTACAACGTCCCTTATAGATGGTTGATCATATATTAACATCATTAATCTATCAATACCAAAACCTAAACCAGAAATCGGTGGCATACCTTGTTCCATGGCAAGCATAAATCCCTCGTCTAAATCCATCGTCTCATCATCACCTTGAGCTTTAGCTTTTAATTGATCTTCAAAAGCTTTTCTTTGAGTGATTGGATTAACAAGTTCTGAGTATGCTTTACATAACTCACATCCACAAGCAACAACTTGGAATACATCGATTAATCTATCATCATTATCATTTCTTCTTGCAAGCGGAATAAGCATTGCAGGATAATTATACATGATGGTAGGTTGTACTATGTTTTCTCTTATTTTCTTTTTATATACAAAATCAACTATTTGACTTACTGATTTATAATCTTCTAAATCCTCATAAGAAAATAACTTACGCTCTACTATCTTATCTTTTAACTCTTTTGGATCTTCTACGTCTAAAAAGTCAAAACCAAATATCTTTTTCATTTCCTCGGTATAATTAATCTTATCCCAATCATCTTTTCCAAAATCAAGGGTTACGCCTTGATACTCTACTTTCGTAGTGCCTAATAATTCCATTAATAAAGATTTTATAAAATCTTGATAAAACCTCATGTTATCTTCAAAGTTCCAGTAAGATGCATACCACTCTACTTGAGTAAATTCTTGTAAGTGTTGCGGATCCATTCCTTCGTTTCTAAAACACTTAGCAACTTCATAAACGCGATCATATCCTGCTGCGATACACTGTTTTAAATATGTTTCAGGTGCAATTCTTAAATTACAATCTAAATCAAGCGCGTTATGATGTGTGTAAAACGGTTTTGCAGCAGCACCACAAACAGCCGTTTGCAAAATAGGTGTTTCAACTTCTAAAAAACCATGTTCATTTAAATACTTATGAATAAAAGCATATAACTTACTTCTTCCTAAAAATACTTTTCTTGATTCTTCATTAGTAATTAAATCAACGTATCTTTGTCTATACTTTAACTCTGTATCAACAAGTCCATGGAATTTTTCAGGTAAAGGTCTTAAGGCTTTTCCTAGGAATGTAAAAGAATGAACTCTTAAGGTTTTTTCGCCAGTTTGCGTTGTAAATATCTCACCTTCTGCACCAATAAAATCACCAGTATCAATTTGCTTCTTAAAAAATGAGTATTTTTCTTCACCTAAAAGATCTATCTTAAATTCAAGCTGCATGTCGCCTTCTAAATCACGAATCTTAGCAAAACTTAATTTTCCCATTTTTCTCATGAAAACAAGTCTACCAGCTAGTTTTACGTCTTTTACTCCGTCTTCTAACACCTTAGCTTCTTTTAGTGTATGCGTTCTTTTAAAACTATCTGGATATGGGTTACACACCTTTTTTATTTCATTTAGTTTTTCTCTTCTTACTATTTCTTGTTCTGTTAATTCTCTCACGTTATTTCACTCCTTATTTAAATTATAACATATTTTACAAAATATTAAATACTTTTACTTACTTGGTATACACTCATACCCTTCTTTTTCAAAATTAGATATTAAAGATTTATATGTTGTTTTAGAATCAAATTTAAAATAACTAATAGGCATTAGATCTTGATTAATTTTATCTATTTCATTAAAGTTAAACAAAGAAAAATCTAAATAACCATTAACTTTAAATGAATCATCACTAACTTCATAAACATATGTAAAGCCATCCATCCCATTTGTATTAATTACAACTGGAAGTCTTTCATTTTTAATAAATTCTATTTGATTTTTATATTCGTCATTCAAAGCGTTATAAGTATAAGATGACTCAATATATAATATCTCATTTTTCTTATAAGTAATTTTATATTCATCGGTATATTCATAACCTACATCTTTAGCACTTTGATGACAATTCATAACTTTTTCTACCCCAAAACCAAAATTAACAATTAAATAAATTAACGTTATTCCAATTAAAAAACAAACTATAAACCATATTATTATTTTTTTGCTACTAAATGGATTTTTATTACCATGTTTTTTCTTTTTATCTTCATTATTTTCTTTAATAACATCAGGAATATTAGGTGCTTGTTGAGTTTTGTTTGGTATTATTTTATTACTATCTTTTTCCTTAGAAATTATAAACTCTTCATTTTTATTTTGCTTATTTATATCATCTTTATTATCAGATAAATTCGTTAATTCTTTTAAGTTATTAGATAAAGAAACAGAAGAAGTAGAATCAACGTTTAAATTATTATTTTCATCTTTTTTAGGAACTTCTTTTATTGCTTTTTTATTAAAATCTTCTTGGCTGTCATCCTTAAAAAACAAGAAAGCATCTTGCTTATTTTCTTTTTCTTTTTTTTCTTTTACATCTATTTCAATAAAATCAGAACCAAAAATATCATCTAACGCTTTTTTTAAATCCTTATCTTTATTATCCATTATACCCCTTCCTTGTACTATATAAGTATAACATAACAAAAAGTTTTCGTAAATAAAAAGCACTATTCGTGCTCTATTTTAAAAGTATTTTATCCATCATATTAATATTGGCATCTTTATATCTATGATATTCATATAATTTATTTTCATTAATATGTTCATCATCTAAATCGATGTCATTTTCTTCTTCATTTTTATTTTTCAATATTATCTTTTTTTATTATAAAGAGTTCACCATTTTTACTAAAAGCATAAAACACATCATCAACTTTAATTTTTTTCTCCACTAATATGTCAAGCAACCAATTCTTAGTTTTATTTATGCTATATAAATTATCAAATTCTACTTCTCCATCTAATATGATTGGAAGTGGGTACGCTTTTTTATCTTTGTCGTCTTTTTTAAACACTGATAATTTACCATTTATCTCTAAGATCGCGTAATCAACTTCATCTAATGATCTTACGTCTTTTTCTCTTAACTGAAGAAGAAGATCATCAAGGGTGTATCTTTGCTCTACCATGCTTTTAAAATTAACGATTCCCTTTTTTATTATTACAACTGGTTTTCCATCAATAAATCTTCTAAATTTGGTATTTTTAAGTGATATTTTTGATATTATCATTTGTAAAACAACAAGTACTAAAGCAGGCACCAAACTAAAAAAGAAATTTGCCTTGTTTTCAAGTGCCATAGCAACTAACTCCGCAATTAAGATAAACACAACTAAATCAAAGGTACCTAGTTGTCCTACTTCCCTTTTACCCATTATTCTAAATATTAACGCAACAAGTAAATATATAATAATGGTTTTTACAATTATTATTAAAACAGACATATCATCACCAATATTATTATGATATTAATCATAATTTTGTATTCAAACAATATATTTAATTAGAGGTGAATTAATTGAAAAAATATTTATTACCAATCATTTATAGTGTATCTATTATTTTAGTTGGAGGATTAATATCTACGGTTTTATATTATTTTGATATAACATCAACCAAAGTAAATACCATATTTTTATATGCTACGGCAATTTTATCAATGTTCGTAGGATCTTTAAAGCTTGCTAAAGAGTTGAATCATAAAGGTTTTATAACCGGACTTTTATACTTTTTGTTTTGGTTTATAATAATGTTATTTTTATCACTTGTTATTTTTAAAGCATCATTTACGCTTAAATCTTTAATATATTATGTAGTTATTCTTTTATTTAGTATGTTAGGTGGGGTGTTAGGAAAAAACATGCAAGAAGAAACAGAAGCAAGTTAGCTTCTGTTTTTATATTTACATATGAAATCTTTTTTGTATTCTTCAAAGCGATCATTTTTAATAGCTTCTCTTATCTCTTCTGTTTCTCTTATTAAAAACCTTATGTTATGAATTGATAATAATCTTCCTCCATTTACTTCTCCTGCTGTAATTAAATGTCTTACGTATGCCTTGGTAAAGTTTTTACAAGTATAACAATCGCAAGTCTCATCAAGCGGAGTAAAATCTTCCTTAAACTTAGCGTTTTTAATATTTACACGTCCATTTCTTGTAAAGAAGTTCCCATGTCTTGCTAACCTAGTTGGTAAAACGCAGTCAAACATATCAATTCCTCTTGATACTCCCTCTAATATATCGATAGGTTCTCCAACACCCATTAAGTACCTTGGTTTATCTTTTGGTAAGTACTTTGTTGCATAAGAAATCATGTTATACATAACGTCTTTAGGTTCACCAACAGAAGTTCCTCCAACTGAGTATCCATCAAAGTCCATCTTAACTGTTTCTATAGCGCTTTCTTTCCTTAAATCCTCAAACTCCCCACCTTGCACAATACCAAAAAGAGATTGATTAGGATTATTAAAAACGTCTTTACCTCTTTTGGCCCAGCGAAGTGTTCTTCTCATTGAGTTTTCTATGTAATTTCTTGATGCAGGATAAGGTGCGCACTCATCAAAGCTCATCGCGATATCAGAATCTAACTTATTTTGTATTTCAATAGATTTTTCTGGCGTTAAAAAAAGCTCTTTACCATCGATATGGCTTTTAAAATGAACGCCCTGTTCTGTTATGTCTTTTGCTTTGTTTTTAGCAAGTGAAAAAACTTGGAATCCTCCAGAATCAGTAAGCGTTGGTCCATCATAATTCATGAACTTGTTTAATCCTCCAGCTTTTTTTACAACGTCTTCTCCAGGCCTTAACCATAAGTGATAAGTATTTGATAAAACAACGGATGATCCGCACGCTTTTAACTCCTCAGGCATCAAGGTTTTTACGTTTGCAAGTGTTCCAACCGGCATAAAAATTGGAGTTTCAAACGTACCATGATTAGTTATTAACCTTCCTAATCTTACATTTTCATCCGCCTTGTTATTTTTAATTAATTCATATTTAATTTTAGACATAAAATCACCAAAAAAATTATATCATAATAAATAATAATTATCAAAAAAGAATAATGACTGATTAATCATTATCCTTTTTTATTATATTTTTTTGTGTTTTTTGTAAATGATAAATGTCTTATTAAATGTTTGTTTACAAAAACAATATCATTACTATTTGATACTTTAAGTTTACTATAATTGTTATTTAAACTTAACGTATCACTATCAGAATATTTTTTCACTATTAATTTCCTTTCTTTTTTAATTTTCTTTTTATGTAGATTAACGCTTCAGTTTCTTCTTTAGCAGTTTTTATATCATCTTTAAGTTCTTCAAATTTCTTTTCAACAAACAACTTAGATAAATTACGTAAATCATCATTATTTCTTATTTTACTTTTCAATATATTTAGATGTTTTTGTACGTTTATTAATTTTTCTTTATTTACATCATTTGGATTATTAACTAAATAACTTGATAGTAAAACTCCAAGAGCATTCAAAATAAAACGAAAAGACGGTTGATTATAATACATATTAAATTCAGCGGGTGATATTACATTATATTTTAAAAGGTCATCTAATATTACATTATGAAAGCACATCGCTTCCTTAATTTCTTTACCAAACATTACATATTTTTGGCGACAAACGTCTAATGCCTTATTAACTTGATCCAAATCGTAATAACAAACACCAGCTTCTTTTCTTAATCTTTCTAAAGTTTTTTTGTGTAACATATTAATCACTCCTTTATTTTATTAACATACAGTCCCCAAATGAGAAAAACCTGTATTTTTCATCTACGGCGTGTTTATAAGCCTTAAGTACGTTATCTTTACCAGCCAAAGCACTAACTAACATTATAAGGGTTGATTTTGGTAAGTGAAAATTAGTAAGTAAACAGTCTATACCTTTAAATTTATATCCTGGATAGATAAATATTTTAGTATTTCCAGATTGCTCTTTAAACGTTCCATCATCATCCGCTACCGTTTCTAATACCCTGGTTGTAGTTGTTCCAATGGCAATTATTCTTTTACCGTTTTTCCTTGTTTCATTAAGAAGATTTGCAACATCGCAAGATAAAATGTAATATTCTGAATGCATATCATGCTTTGTTACGTCATCTACAACAACTGGTCTAAACGTTCCAAGTCCAACATGAAGCGTTACGTAAGCGATGTTTACTCCTTTTTCTTTTATCTTATTTAAATATTCTTTAGTAAAGTGAAGTCCCGCCGTTGGTGCCGCTGCACTCCCTAAGTTTTTAGCATAAACCGTTTGATATCTTGATTTATCTTCTAGTTTTTCGGTTATGTATGGAGGAAGTGGCATTTGTCCTAGTTTTTCTAATATCTCTAAAAAAATACCGTCATAGATAAATTTATAATGCCTTATACCATCATCTAATACTTTTGTGCAAACGCATGATAAATCATCAGAAAAACTAACGATGGTGCCTTCTTTTATTCTTTTAGCAGGTTTAGTTAAGCACTCCCAAGTATCATCACCCAAATCCTTTAACATTAAAACCTCTATTACCGCACCAGTTTCCTTTTTATGACCAATTAACCTTGCGGGAATTACCTTGGTATCATTTAAAACAATGGTATCACCTGGATTTAAATAATCAATTAAATCCGTAAATTTCTTATCTTCAAATTTTCCAGTTTTTTTATCTAATACCATCATTTTAGATGCATCACGTTTTTTTAAAGGTGTTTGTGCAATTAGCTCTTTAGGTAAATAATAATCAAAATCGTCTGTCTTCATAAATTATTCCTCCAAACAAAAAAATAAGTACTTCTTGAGTACTTATTATAGTTTATTTTACTTAAAAATGCAATTGTTCTGATGCTTCTTTCTTATCAATCCTTAAATGCTTATATGCTTTTTCAGTTACCACACGTCCCCTTGGTGTTCTTTTTAAGTATCCTATTTGTAAAAGATAAGGCTCTGATACATCTTCAATCGTTGATACTTCCTCACCAATCGATGCCGCAACCGCTTCTATTCCAACTGGGCCACCGTTGAATTTATAGATAATTGCTTTTAAAAGTTCATAATCAGTTTCATCAAGTCCTAGTTTATCAACTTTTAAAGCATCTAATGCATATTTAGTTATTTCAAGCGTGATGTTACCATCTGATTTAACAAGGGCAAAATCACTTACTCTTTTAAGAAGTCTGTTTGCAATACGAGGCGTTCTACGGCACCTGTTAGCTAGTTCTTTTGCAGCTTTATCTTCTATTTGTAAATCAAGGACTCTTGCACTTCTTTTAATTATTTCAGTTATTTCTTCTTCAGTATAATAATTAAGTTTAGATACTATTCCAAAACGATCCCTTAAAGGAGCTGATAAATCACCTGCTCTTGTTGTTGCACCAATTAAGGTAAAATGAGGTAAATCAATTCTTATGTTTCTGTTAGAACCTTCTCCTCCTACTATTATGTCTAAAGTAAAATCTTCCATCGCTGAATAAAGTATTTCTTCAACAAATCTTGGAATACGGTGTATCTCATCTATAAATAAAACGTCACCCTCTTCTAGCGATGATAAAATTGCTGCTAAATCACCTGTTTTTTCAATTGAAGGACCTGATGCCGTTTTAATGTTTGATCCTAATTCATTTGCAATAATGTATGAAAGTGTTGTTTTACCTAGTCCTGGAGGACCATACAAAAGCACGTGATCAAGCGTTTGCCCGCGCATTTTAGCAGCCTCTATAAAAATTCTTATGTTTTCTTTTATGTCTTTTTGACCAATGTATTCATCTAAAGTTTGAGGTCTTATCGTTGATTCAAAACCATCTTCTGATAATTTTTCTTGAGAAATTATTCTATCGTCCATAAAATCATCCTTTACTTAAGTAGTAGTTTTAACGCGTCTTTTACTTGTTCTTCTAGTGCTTTTGTTGCATCAATCTTAGGTAAAATGCGTTTTATATCAGCTTGTTTATATCCAAGGGCTTTTAACGTTTCGGTAAGCTCGGTAAAATCTGCTTTACTAACGCTTGCATCTGGTGCGAGTTTTCCTTTTAAATCAAGGATAATTTGTCTTGCAACCTTATCTCCAATCTTAGGAAACTTCTTTAAATAACTTACGTTACCGTCTTCTATTGCACCAAGCAAATAAGATATATCCCCAGTAAGCATGGGAAGTGCCATTTTAGGACCAAGCCCTTTAACACTTATTAATTTTAAAAATAAGTCTTTTTCATCTTTAGTTTTAAACCCATATAAAGTATTTTCATCTTCTCTTATTTGTTGGTATAAATAAACTAAAACTTCTTCATTTTGCTTATAAGAATATGGATTTGATACGTAAATCATATATCCAACACCATAAGCCTCAACAACTATATAACTAGGTTCAATAATAGTTACAACACCTTTAACATACGAATACATAACACACCTCTTATTTTTAAATATACATACATTTTAACACGAACAATTGTATTTGTAAACACTTACTTTTTAATATTCATCTCTTTTGTATAAGGATTAGATAAAGAATAATAATCATCTCTATCATTTATAAATCCTGCATTATACGCCATCATGATACTTTTAATATTATCAGGCGCTATTCTTGCTTTTATTTTATAAACAAATGGATACGTTTTAAAAACATAATCACACACTTCACTTAAAATAAGCGTGCCATAACCTAAATGCCTTTTATCTTTATCCACTAACTCTCTTATGTAAACTGCTTCTTCCTCATTATTAAAATTACCAAAGTCTACATAACCAATAATTTCATTATCTAAAGACAATAAAAAGACTCTTCCAAAAATATCATTAGTGTTTTTTAAAAGATTTGGTAAAAATCCTTGAAATCTTTTAATAATACTTTCATCTTTTAATATTTTCTTTAAAAATAACATATGATCTTTATTATCCTTATTAAAAGAGCATAACGTTAATTTCCCAATTTTAATATTTTCCATATCTAACACCCGTAATTATTTTATCACAACCAAAAAAAGATTACCATAAGGCAACCTTTTTTACGCATTCATTTTCTTTTTTATAATAATAGAACTACCACAAACACCAATTAATGATGCAATTCCTAATATTAGGAATGTTAAAACATTATCTGATGTTTTAGGATTTTCTTCAGCTTTTTGAGTTGTAGTTGCAACAGTTGTAGTTGTTACGTCTTCTTTCTTTTCTTTTAGAATAACGTTTCCGTTTTCATCTATAGTAGTGTTATAATCATCCGTAACATTTTTACTTAACGCTTTATCATATATGGTTAAATCGCTTACACCTTCTTTAGAATTTAAAGTGGCACCATTTATTTTTAAACTTGATTCGTTTTCTTTAGTACTATCAATTTGGAATCTAACAGCAGCGTTATTAACTGACGTTAATTCTCCTCCAGTTACACTTGCATAACCTGAGTTATCTAATGCAAAAGCATCTTTACTTGTAAATTCACCACCGGTAATATTAACTATACTATTTTCATAGTTTTTTAAAGCATCTTGATTAGCTTCAAAATTACCACCGGATACAGTTAATCTTGGTGTAACGTTTTTATCTACGTATTGTATGTTACCTACTAATGAAGTCTTGTTAGAAGTTGAAACAAAATTACCTCCTGAAATAGTCATGTTTGCTTCATTTCTTATAACATAAAGATCAGAATCTGTTTTAAACGTACCAGCTTTAATATTTAGTGTACCTAAATTTGTAATAACACTATAAGTTGAATCATCTCTTTGAGTTACCACTCCATTACCATTAGAAGAATCAGTAATAGTTAGTGTTCCTCCTTTTTCTACTTTTATTGCTTCACAAGCTGGCGTGAAATTTACCAACTTATGACCATTTAAATCAAGTGTAGCAACCTCACCATTTTGAATTATTATATCCAAAGTTGCATCATCAGTTAAAGTAAGTAAATAACTTCCATCGTCCTGCTCTTCTACTTCAATATTACTTTCAGGATATGGAATTAACTCATCAATATGAATTGCGTTTACTCTAATAAAACCAGCAAACAAAAATGCTATGAATGCGAATGCTAATAATTTTAGCTTTTTCATGAAAATCCTCCTTTTTATTTTTGATAGACGTAACAACATCTACCTTAACCTTATAATATCAAAATGATTTTTTTATGTCAATTATTTATCTAAAAAAAACAAAATGTATACGTTAAGTATCATTTTGCTTCTTTTAATACCTTATCAAAATAAACGTCATAATCATTATTATAACTTTCTTTTATTGCGTTTTTTATTGCGTTTTTTGAAGACTCATCAAAGCCTCTTATTACGTTATTTCCTATTATGGTATAAGGAACGGCACTTACTTCGCTTCCCATGGTATTAGAAAATATCTTAAGTAAATTACTATTATATTCATCGTGCCATACCTCAAAAGTATATAAATTATAATATTTACTATATTCATTTTCTATTTCGTCAAAGAATGAAAACTCTTCTTCACAATGTGGACACTCTCTGCCGTAGAAGAAATATATGTTTACCTTACCTTCATCTTTTGAAATATTATCTATTTTTACATCATCTTTTGTATATGAAAGAGTATTTTTAGTTGTAGTAGTTGTTGTAGTAGCATTATTATCATACTTTAATAATACATAACTAAAAAACCAATCTTCAAAATCAGGTAAGTTTTCATAGCATTTAGTGTCGTCATCAGAATCTGCTTCTAAGTAATCGGCTACCTTACCTTTGTTAAAAATAACGAATGATGGGTAATATTTTACGTATTTTTCCAAATTAGTATCTTTAATACTAGAAAAAGGAATCATGTAAATAGTCATATTATACTTGTTCGTAAACTCATTTAATAATTCATTAAAACTAGATGATGTTATACACATAGGCTGATAAACAAACACCACAAAGGACTCTTTATTATTAATTAAACTTTCTAATTTATTTTCGTCTATCTCGTTTATTTTAGCTTCTTCATAATATTTATCTTCTAAATAAAACTTTTTATCTTTTTTACTTAAATTTACTACTAGTATTACAAGTGCTATTAATAAAATTAAAAGTATTAATATTTTAATTATTTTCTTAGTCATTTTTCTTATGAAGCGTATCAAAATCTATATCGTGATACGTAACTTTCCAAAATTCATAATAAGTTTCACCATTAGCTGTTTTCTTAACACTAACGTTATTTTCACCATCGTAATACCAATAGCCACCGACATTATATATTTTGTCTTCGTCCCATCCTAAATCTACTAACATATCTTTCATATTACCTGCGTATCCGCCGCCTCCGCACATTAAGAATATGTATTTATCCTTAGGAAAATAGTACTCAAGTATTTTCATAGACTCTTCATAATTTTCAGTATAAGTTCCGTCTTCATTTTTAGTAAATAAGGTTTCTCCCTCGTAAGTATTACCAACTTCACTTGGTAAACCAGTTACGTTTACGATGTACGGATATGGTACAACCTCGAAACCTTTAACAAAACCAGAAAGATAAGAATCACCACCAATTGCTTCATAATTACCTGGATCTTTTAGCATTCTCATGTCACGATAAACACTATCTTCTCTACCTAAATAATCATCGATCGTTTTTTCATTTATGTTTTTATCAATTCCAAACTCTCCTCTAACCCCACTTGATACCTCTGGTTTAGGTAAGTTATTGTTATCATTATTATAGTTAAATATGAAAATTATACCTGATATTAATATTATAACTATAATAAGTGCTAGTAAAAACAAAATAACTTTCTTTTGTTTCTTTTCCATTATCATCCCTTCTTTCATAATTAATGTTACATAAAAATAATTATTTATGCAATAAAAAAATAGTTGAAAAAGGCTCAACTTAAAGTTGAGCTAGCTATTACAATTATTTACTGATAATGGAACTTTATACGTTGTTATTCTTCCTTCTTTATCTTCTAGGCTAATAAGTAGGTATAAACTGTCCTCATTATAATCCTTACAAATATTGTTTTCATTTTCAAGACTAAATGTTACATCCTTTAAAAACTCTTCTAAGGTCTTTTCTTTATCCTTGTACGAACTTATTTTCTTTTCAATATTATCATTAGCTTCATATAAAGCACATTCCAAATGTTTATAAGTAGTATTTTCATCTAAACTACCACAATACTCTATGTTATTAATAAATATAGCAGATTTACTATCATTATAAGAAATACTTCCAGTTATCTTAAAATCATCACAACTGGAGCTTAAATTCTTATACATAAAATCATCATTATGAAATTTTAAAAATAATATAATAAAAACTATAAGTAATAGTAATATTAAAGTTACTACAAATATTATTTTCTTATTATTATTTTTACTATTATTTTCTTTATACTCTCCACCAAACAAACTATCTAAGCTTACGTTAAACTCCTTGCTTATTTGCTTTAAAACTGACTTATCAGGCATGTTTTTACCGTTTTCCCACTTTGATACTGCTTGATATGTTACGTTTAATTTATCTGCTAAATCTTTTTGCGTTAGATTATTTTTACGTCTTATATCTTTGATTAACTTACCAAATTTTTCTTGATCCATAATTACCACCTTACAAGTACGTTACTTAAACATTATATCATAACAATTTAAAAAAGTGCTTTAATTAGCACCATTTCTTCTTAATTGATCCTTATCTTGACTTATAATAAAACCATCTTTCGCTCTTATTTCATATTCGTACTCATATCCCTCATAATGAAATTCAATGTCATAAACTAATTCATTATCATCATAATCCTCTTGCTTTTTAACAAAGTTAACATCACTTTCACTTGCGTTCGCATTTTCAAGTGCAATATTAACAGCTTCATCTAAACTTATGTTGTTATTTTGATTTGTAGTAGCATTACTAGATTGATCATTAGAATTAGCATCATTATTTTCAATATAATAATCAGTATATATTATTTTTCCTTCCTTTGCAGATACTTTAAATTCATAATCATTATTATTATAATAAAGCTCTACTTCATACTCTTTTTTATCAAGTTCTAAATCAATACTTTCAAAATATACGTCCTCTTCATTTACATTCATTGTGTTTAAAACAACTTCTTTTACCTCATCTTTACTTATAAAAGCAGTTTTAACATAAATCCAAAAACTTATTAATAATGCTACTATAATCAAGATAATTATTAGTACTACAGTTAAAATTGTTTTCTTTTTTTCTTTGTTTTTTTTATTTTTCACTATCTATCACCTTCTTATTATTAATTTTATCATAAGAGGAATTTATAGACAATAACAATATGTTATTAATAAAGAAAAATAAAATATGTTTTTTATAAAAAAAGCAAGCTAGACGCATCCAGCTTGCTTAGATGGGATCCGAAGATACACCATCGCCATTAATAAAATACTAACATATTTTAATTTTTTTATCAACAAAAAGCATAAGTAATAATTATTTCATACTCCATTAACTAATATCCTTTAATACCTCATCAAAATTTTTATAATGCTTAGCTTTTACTTTACCTTTTTCAATATCACTTGCTTCTTCTAAAGCTTTTACAAGTTCTTTATTAGGTACGTTTATCGAAGATGTAAAAGGAATACCTTGCTGCCTTACACTTTGAGTTAAAAACATATTCAAAAAAGCACTTGTATTCATTCCTAAATTTTCAAACAATTCATCTGCTTGTTTTTTTAGATTTTTATCTACTCTAAAACTCATATTTACGGCATTTGATATATTAGCCATAATAATCATCTCCATCCATATTTATATACTAACATTTTAAATTAATAACGTCAATATATTTTCAATATATTATCAATATTATTATATTCAAACAAGAATAATTTATTCATAAAAATTACATATACTTATCATCTTCGTTTGCTAGCGTTATTTCATAATTCATTTTATCATAGCTCCTTGCTGATAATCTTCTAAAACATCATATAAGTTCATGTTCAAACATTCTTTTACTAATTCGTTATCATTAGTTATAATAGCATCCTTTATTAATTTATCAGATAAAATATTTGCAACCGGATACATTAACAAATAATTTACTATATTACATTCAATATCATATTTAATTATAGTTTTAATCTTTTTAATATATATATCTTCTTTTTTTATAACACCATTTTTCCTATATAAATCTTCATACCATAATTCATTTTTAATCGCTTCTACCATCTTGCTTTCATAATACATTCTATTATTTATCCTTGCAGAAATTAAATCACTATATTTTTCGTTTTTAAGATATAATTCTAATTTCTTTTCCATGTAAAATGAAAAAACTTCAGACAAAAACCAGTATTGATTAGGAACAATTTTGGGATTACTATTTCCATCAATAAAATGAGCTAGTTCATGGACTATAACATAAACATCAGCATCATTGTCATATATTCTTATAAAAGATTTATTATTTTCTTTATCAACAAAAGACTTACCATTTTCTTTACTAATAACAATTCTTTTATTTCTAAGGCCATTTATAATTATATTATAATAATTAATATTATAATTTTTATAAAAATCTAGTGCTATTTTTAAAGGATCATCAATTTTATTAGGATAACTTTGTTTATTAAAATTTTTATCATAAATATTTATAATTTTATAAATAATATCTTTTTTTATAAACTTTCTATAAGCTGATTCTACTTTTACTTTTTTTACAAATTCTTTTGTTTCACTATCTTTCATATTAATGTATCACCATATTTTAATTATAACATAATTCGTTTGAGATACTAAATGAGTGTTTTTAATTTAAGCAGTAGTAAAATAAGTTTTTTTAAAATATTTAAATTTATGTAAAACTCTCTAAAATATGTTTTTTGTTTACATAGTCGATACAAAAAAATGATAAAATCATATATAAAATATCATTTTTGCTTAAAATATAATACAGAAAGTCGTTTTGCATTATATTTTTATATATGATATTATGCATTTGGGACATTTAATAAGTTGGGTGGTTGCCAAACTTCGATAAGAAGGGAGGCTGTTGTTATGAAC
>DVMT01000031.1 GCA_018714855.1 Candidatus Aphodocola excrementigallinarum | reverse complement strand
AATAAATTAACTGATTTAAAAAATATAAAAATAAAATATTAATTATCTGATTTTAAAAGGGTCTTAATGATGAGTAAAAAATATTTAAAAGTAATGTTTGGTAATACTAGTGGTGCAGACAAAGATTTAAAATATAAATTAAATGATGTCAATGTTACAAAAAAATGGAATCCTAAGGCTAATAATCCAGAAGATATGGGCGGATTTAACTTTAGTGTGGAAGATAAAATATTAAGATGGTTAGTTAGAGGGGATACTTTATATGATGTTACTATTCCAGAAGATGCTGATATTATTGATGTAGAAAGTAAATCTGCACCCGGCGGAGTGTTTAGATCAAACAAAATAATATTATCGAATCCAAGAAAAGTAACCGATGATATAGCGATGGATTTATATTTAAAATCAGATTTACCAGAAAAATCATATTATAAAGCTTTGATAGGATGTGCTGTCAGAGGGTATAAAAATACTTGTTTTAAAATTATAAAAGATAAAGTAAATGAAAATAACATTGATATTGTTTTAAGCGAGGCAAACGATTTTATCAAGCCTTATAAAAAAGATGATAATTCTAATGATAAAAACGAAGTATTAGATGAGGTTCTTGAGTGTTTAAATGAAGTAAAAAGTGATTTACTAATTAGTATGTTTGTTGATAAGGAAACTTATTTTAAGAAGATAAGTGATGATAAGGTTATTAATATAACAGGTGAATCAGGAAGTGGTAAGTCTTCTTATACAAATAAATATTTAAACGATGATAATTATATCGTAATAGATACTGATTTGGTGTTTAATAACTATTTGGTAAATAATAAATACTTAAATGAAGTAAGAAGTTTGTTTAAAGATAAAGAAAAAGATATTTTGATAAATGATTTTGATTACTTTTATAAAACCATTATAGATTACTTTAAGGATAGTAACAAAACATTAGTAATTGATTCTGCACAATATCGAAACATTAAAGATTATTTAGTACTAAAAGGAACTATGATAATTCTTAGAACAAGCGCTAATACATGCTATGAAAGATGCATTAATAGATGGAAAAATAATCATAAAAATTATAGTAATGAAGAGCTTACTAAGTTTATGAAAAAGAAGAAAGGTATATATTCTTGGTATAAGTATTTAAATAATTTTATAGAAAAAGTAGATAAAATGAAGGAATATGGGACTTTACCTAATAAAGAGACTTTTAATGCTATAAATAGTGCCTATGAAGACGATGAAAAAGTTTTTAATTCAGTCGATGATTTATTTAATGAACTTAATAAATAAGTTCTTTTTTTAAAATAAAAATCATTATTTTGTTAAAATTGACTATTTAATTGGTATTTGATATTATATAAGGCATTCAAACAAAGAGGGGGATAAAATTGAAATTAGATACACAAGAGAAAATAAGAATGACCGAAATGGCACTATTTTTAGGAAGTTCTTTGGCTTTTGAATTGTTCGATTTAAAAGATAGTAATTATGAGGAAATTGTTAATTTCATGCAAGTGCCTTACCTTTTAGATATAATTTCTTCATTTAGAACACAAAGAATTACTGATGAATATAAAGAGTTAAAAGAATTAGATAAAAAAATTGTTTCTAATACCGCTTATATAATTGATTATATAGGTAATAATAATCCTATTGGTATATTTGCAAGTTATATTTATTTATATAGACAAGGTTATTTATCTTATAATAAAAATTTTATTTACGATAATGACATGAAAGATTTTGCAGGATTACTTAGTGTTGATGTTTATAGAGGTAAAGGAGTATGTAGGTCGATTGCGAGCCTTTTAACAAGCCTTTATAAGGAATTTGGTTATAATGCAAGGACTTTAGTAGTAAATGCAAATAAAGAATCCATAAGAAATAACTTACATCTATCAAATGTAAGCTTGCAAAAATCAGATAAAGGTAATGCTTTTGCTGGAAAAATTGCTAAGTTAACAAATTTTATTCCTACGCCTAATCATGCTATTACATTAGTTGATGATGGAAAAAATAGTTATAAGTTAGATCCTACAAATGATTGTATGATGTTAAATGGTAAGTTAAATAAGCTTATATCGCCTTGTAGTGATAAAGGAATAATGAGAAATTATATGATAATGGATTTATTTTATAGTGCACTTGGATTTTTTGATAATGATGTTAACATATCAAAGTATGCTAAACAATATAACATGCCTAATATTAGTGTAGATGATTATAAAGAATTATATTTGCAAGCATTAGAAATTTGCAATCAAAATAAAGATGCGTTTAATTATTTTTATGAAGATAATATGCCTTTATATGAATCAGTAGAAGAAATATCAAAGGATCAAAGAGATTATTTAAAACGATTATTTCCATTAATTCCAGGAGGTAAGAAAAAAGGTGTGTAGGTACATCTTTTTAAAATTAAAATAAATTAGCACTCGCACTTGACAAGTGCTAATTTATGCTATATAATGTATCTAGTAGCATGAAATAATGCATAATTATATTTATAAGGGGTGATATTTATGTTTAACATGAATCCAGAAGAACAAGAAAACGTTCTTGAAAAATATGGTAGAGATATTACTCAGTACGTTAAAGATGGAAAGGTAGATCCAGTAATCGGTAGGGATGAAGAAATTCGTTCTATTACGCGTATTTTATCACGTAAAACAAAGAATAATCCGGTTTTAATTGGTGAGCCAGGTGTTGGTAAAACGGCCATTATAGAGGGCTTAGCACAACGTATTGTAAAGGGAGACGTACCAAGTTCTTTAAAGGATAAAACGATTTGGGAACTTGATATGGCATCTTTAATCGCTGGTGCTAAGTATCGTGGTGAGTTTGAGGAAAGGTTAAAAAACGTACTTAATGAGGTTAAAAAGTCCGATGGTAACATCATTATGTTTATCGATGAGATTCACATGATTGTTGGGGCTGGTAAATTAGATGGCGCAATGGACGCTGGTAACATGTTAAAGCCAATGCTTGCAAGAGGAGAAATCCACTGTATTGGTGCAACGACTTTAAATGAATACCGTAAGTATATTGAGTCTGATGGTGCCTTAGAAAGACGTTTCCAAAAGGTTTTAGTTAAAGAACCTAGCGTATCTGATACCATAACCATCTTAAGAGGGTTAAAATCTCGTTTTGAAGTTCATCATGGTGTTTCAATTTCAGATAGCGCCTTAGTTGCAGCAGCAACTTTATCTAACAGGTACATAACTGATCGTTTCTTACCTGATAAAGCAATTGATTTAATTGATGAAGCTTGTGCAACAATCCGTGTACAAATGGATTCAGTGCCAGAAAACTTAGATAGCTTAACACGCAGAATAATGAAACTACAAATTGAAAGGGAAGCTATTAAAAAGGATAAAGATGATATTAGTAAACAAAGGGTAAAAGAACTAGATGCCCACATTAAAGAAATGAAAGAAGAAGAATCCAAATTAAGAAGCGACTGGGAAAAAGAAAAAGCCGTTCAAGCTGATATTAAAAAGACTAAAAAAGATTTGGAAGATGCTCGTTTTAAACTTGAAATGGCAGAAAATAACTATGATTTAGAATCTGCAGCAAGATTAAGACATGGTGTTATTCCAGAACTTGAAAAAAAGCTTGATAACTTAAAAAACGCAAGTGAAAACAAGATCTTATCAGACCGGGTAACCGAAGAGTCTATTGCAACGGTTATTTCAAGATGGACAAATATTCCGATTGCTAAATTATCACAAGGTGAAAAAGAAAAAGTGTTACACCTAGAAGAAAACATGAAAAAAAGAGTAAAAGGTCAAGATGAAGCATTAAAATTAGTTAGTGATGCTATTATTCGTTCAAGATCAGGCATTAAAGATGAAAATAGACCGATTGGTTCGTTTATCTTTTTAGGCCCAACTGGTGTTGGTAAAACCGAGGTTGCAAGAACGCTTGCTTATGAACTATTTGACGATGAAAAACACATGGTTAGAATTGACATGAGTGAGTACATGGAGTCACATTCTGTTGCAAGATTAATTGGAGCGCCTCCAGGATATGTTGGATATGACGAGGGAGGACAATTAACTGAGGCAGTAAGAAGAAATCCGTACAGTATAGTTTTATTCGATGAGATAGAAAAAGCGCATAAAGACGTTTTAAACATTCTTCTTCAAATACTAGATGACGGAAGAATAACTGATGGACATGGTCGTACGGTTGATTTTAAAAACACCATAATAATTATGACGTCTAATATCGGTAGTCAGTACGTACTTGATGGTGAAGTTGATGAGGACGTTATAAAAGCTGAGTTAAAGAATTACTTTAGACCAGAATTCTTAAATCGTGTTGATGAAATAATCGTATTTAACGCTTTAACAAAGGACGTTATTTATGAGATTCTAGATAAGTTAGTAGATGATTTAAATAAAAAATTAAAACATCAAAGAATAACCATTAAGCTAAATGATAAATCAAGAGATTGGATCGTAGATAATGGATATGATCATAACTTTGGTGCAAGACCTTTAAAAAGATTTTTATCTAAACACTTAGAGACACTTCTTGCTAAAAAACTAATTGATGGAAGTGTAGTATCTGGTGATAACCTAACCGTTGATGTTAAAAATGATGAACTAGTTATTACTAAATAAATGGGATTAAACTTAATTAATCCTATTTTTTGTATAAATATAAAACTTTTATTACATAACAGTAATATAAAAAGTGTAAAGTAAAGATAAAAAAACTTTAATTCTTATACTTTTTATGATAATATTAAAATAGGTTATGATAAAGGAGTTGATATTGTGGCTAAAAAAGAAGAAAAAAATCCAGTAGGAAGACCTCGTCTTGCCGATAAGGAATTAATAAATGATTCATGGTGTAAAATAGGTGTTGGAATAGCCTTTATATTCGTATTTTTATTATGTGGTATTGGTACGTTAACTACTAGAACCCCACTAGAAGTATTAACATTCCAAAATCCTAATAAAATGGCTGCAAGTGTTGCAAATGCTGATGATAAAACGGTTGTTATACCGGCTCAAAAAGTAAAGGTAATCTATCCAGAAGACGCACCGAAAAGAATAATTAATACTGATGGTACGGTAACTAGAGTTATTCCAGTTAGTTAATAAAATAAGGTATAAGTTAAAAGCTTATACCTTTTTTATGTTATAATAACTTTTAAGGAAGTGATTTTATGGGAACTTTATTTGTTGTTGCAACGCCAATTGGTAACTTATCAGATTTTTCCTTAAGAGGCATTGAAACTCTTAAAACTTGTGATTATATTTTAGCAGAAGATACAAGACAAACGATAAAACTTTTAAATCATTTTGAAATTAAAAACAAGATGGTATCTTATCACAAATTTAATGAAGAAAAAAAATCCGCTAGCGTAATAGAAGATCTAAAAAGTGGAAAAAACATAGCTCTTGTCTCAGATGCAGGAACTCCGTGCATATCGGATCCTGGATACATCCTTGTAAAGCACGCAAGAGAAAATAATATTAAAGTTGCCTCCGTGCCTGGCTGTTCTGCTTTAATAGCAGCTTTATCAGCAGGAGGACTAGATACATCTACGTTTACTTTTTACGGTTTTGTACCAACTGAAAATAAACCTAGAAAAGAGCTTTTTGAAAGTATAAAACACTCAAATATTAAAACAAAAGTAGTTTATGAGTCACCAAAAAGGATAATTAAACTCTTAAAAGAACTAAAAGATGAAATGCCTGGCTGCGTGATTTGCGTAGCTTCTGAAATAACAAAAGTTCATGAGTCTTATGAATATGGAAAAATAGAAGATGTATACGAAAAAATGAAGGATAATCCGGACTCATTAAAGGGAGAATACGTCATTTTAATTCAAAATGAAAAAGAAGATGAAAAAGAAAGTGCGATATCAATAGAAGCTATGCTAGTAGATATTATAATAAAAGAAAAATGCAGTATAAAAGACGCTATAAAAATACTAAATGAAAAACAAAAAGACATTTCTAAAAAAGATATATATAATGCTAGTTTAAATTTAAAAGAAATTTTAAAATAACCATTATAAACCATTCACCTAATGGTTTATTTTCATATAATATAGTATGAAAGTGCATGTTTTATTTAATTTTGTTATTCAAATATTTATGGTATTAGTTAGTGCTGATTTATTTTTCTACGCATCGCCATTTAAATTTATGCTTTCTTTGCTTTTAGCTTGGATGATTTTTATACCATCTTTTATTGAAAATATAAGAAAAGATCTGATTAAAAGTCTATGGCACTATGCTTTTACGATATTTTGTTTAATATTATTCATATTTTTAATTGTTTTTTAATAACTTTGTTATATAATAAGAGTATAAGCTAAGAATAGGAGATATAACATGAATAGTAACTATAATGATATAATTGATGTTATTTTAACGCTTGTTGATGATGAAGAAATAAGAAGTGATATTGCGGTATCCGGTAGTATCGTTCCTTATTTAGTTGCAAACAAAGAGTCATTAGAGCACCATACGGACTTTTACATACTAGTTAAAAATAAGAAAATGGATTTAATAAGAAGTAAGATAAGAAAACTAACTAAAGAGTATGAGTTTGATTTTGTAACGGACTCTAAAAAATACTCAAATGAAGATTATGGTTTTAAAGTAAAATACCAAGGTACAACGATAGGATTTTTCCCATACTCAATAATTGATAACAACCTAACTATTAAAACGTATTCTATTAATAAGGAAAAAGATAGTATCGCACTTAAGAAGAAAAAAATTCCTAACGTAAGAAAAAGTAGCGTAATAAGATTAATTAACTTCCAAAAAAAGCAGATAAGAATAATGACTCCAGAATTTGTTTTGGCGGATAAAGAAACGCGTGAAAAAGAACCAGGAAACCCAACTGATGAGACCATGTATTTATTAGATAAGATCTGTGATGAGAGCGTACTTAAAGTAGTAAGAAAAAGTGTAAGCGAAGAAGACGTTAAAATAACTACCAAGGATTTAAATAACAATAATTATATTTTAATTGCGATACTAGCAGGTTTAGTTATTCTTCTTGTTGTGGTAGCATACATTTGCTTTAAAAAATAGTCCCAAACATGGGATTTTTTTAGGAAATAATAAAAAAAGAGGTGATAAAAATGCAAAGAATAATATTTCACGTTGATGTTAATAATGCGTTTTTATCATGGCAAGCGGTTGAAATGTTAAAAAACGGAAGCACTTTAGACATAAGAACGATCCCAGCTGTTATCGGTGGCGATGAACAAAAAAGAAGAGGTGTTGTGGTCGCTAAAAGTTATCCTGCTAAAAAATTAGGAATAACAACCGGAGAGCCAATTTATTTAGCAAGAAGGAAAGCACCAGATTTATACGTTGTACAGTCTAATAGAGATAAATATAAAGAATACTCAGATAAATTATATAATTTACTTTGTAAGTATTCTCCGGTAATTGAAAGATACTCGATAGACGAGTGCTTCATGGATATGACCGGAATGGAATTAATGTATAAAGATCCGGTAAAGTTAGCATATCAAATAAAAGATGAGGTAGAAAAAACATTTGGTTTTACCGTTAACGTTGGTGTTGCAAACTGTAAGGTATGCGCTAAAATGGCAAGTGATTTTGAAAAGCCTAATAAAGTGCACACGTTATTTGATTATGAAGTAAAAGAAAAAATGTGGCCTTTAAAAGTGGATGATTTATTCATGGTTGGTAAAAGCTCTAGTGATAAGCTTCATAAACTTGGGATTAATACGATTGGTGATTTAGCAAAGGTAGATGTTAATCTTTTAACTAAGTATTTTAAATCACAAGCAAAAATGATGCATGATTATGCAAACGGAATAGATGACTCTAAAGTAGAAAGACCAGTTCCTAAAAATAAAGGAATAGGGCATTCAACAACACTTCCATATGATTTAACTACCATCGCGGAAATAAAAGCGGTTTTAAGAAAACTATCAGACATGGTTGGAATAAGATTAAGAAAGGAAGGTAAACTTGCAACGGTTATCTACGTACAGCTTAAAAACAGTTCATTCATAAGTTATGGTCATCAAAAAAAATTGGTTAATCCGGTATCATCAAACGAAGACATATACGAAGTAGCCTGTGACCTTGCTAAATCATCATGGAAAGGTGATGAAATAAGGCTAGTTGGCTTAAGAGTAAGTGATTTAACTGATAAGGCATACGAGCAAATGTCTTTATTTGAAGAAGCAGGAAAAATAGAAAAAAGAGATAAAGTTCAAAAGGCAGTAGACGAAATAAATAGCAAATTCGGCTCAAATACGATTAAAAGTGCATCTTTATTTAAAAAATTAGAAAAATAATTTATATTACATATTGATTTATTTTTATATGTTTGTTAAAATACTATTGCATTTAGTAAATGCAATTATTACCTGTATCTGGCGGAGTTGGTGAAGTGGTTAACACACTGGTTTGTGGCACCAGCATACGTGGGTTCGATTCCCACACTCCGCCCCATAATAAAGAAATTATCGTTCGAACCCACTTCGGACTTAAAAAAGGACGGCTATAAAGTCGTCCTTTTATTTATGCAAATTACTTAAGTATTTTTTAGTTTCATTATATATTTTTGGTGTTTCTTCTTTTAATAATTTTTCATTTTAGGTACCCAAAGTATTAAAAATGGTCATTATACAGTTAAAAGTGAACATTAATAAATGTCTTATTTTATAAGGAATTATATAATGTTCATAAACTTGCGTGATTGATTTTATTTGGCCCCCTGAAGGAACCAAAATATTTTTTTTCACTTTTTCAAACAATCAAAATTTTGAAACGTTTTGCTTGCTTGAAAGAAAAACAGTTTTAAATTACGTTAATAAACCCTTTATTAATGTAATTTTTTTATTTATATGGTATACTGAAAGTAATAAGGATACTTTAGTAGTGTGTAAGTAGTGGAGGTATAAGTGAAAAAATTTATTTTATTAGTATTGGTATTTATTTTGTTAATGCCAATTATGAGTTTAAAAGCAGCATCAATCTCAAGATTTGCTGCAACGGGACCAGATAGTGCAAGTGTTGGTGATTCATTTAACGTATCACTTTATATTGATTTTTCAGGTATTGATAAAAATACGTTAGGTGTTGGTGGAGTAGTTTATGAACTTGCCTTTGATGATTCTATTTTTTCTATAACAAAGGCATATAGTAATGGTTTTGATACTGAAGTAACTACTCAAGAAGGAAGATATTTTGTAGCTAGCGTAATAAATGACGGTAATTTAGCTAGTAAATGTTCTGATGGAATATTACATTGTGGAAATTACGTTGCAACGCTTACTTTTTATGTTAAAAATGCAAATGCATCTAATACTGGTATTAAAATTGGTAATGGTAATGCATTATTATACAAGGTAGGTTCTAATTATAATGAAAGTGATTCAAATATTATAACTAGTTATTCAGAAACTTCCCATTTAATTAACATAATAAATAAAGAATCAGTAAGTACTACTGAGCCTAAATCTATTGCGACAAACGGAAGCTCAAAAAGCATCATCTCTAAAGCAGAATCTAAAATATCAAAGGCTTCCGAGAGCGCTGCAAAAACGTCAAAAAAAGAAACAACAACTGCACAAAACAAATCAAATAATTATTTAAGCAGTTTAAAAATAAAAAATCACGCAATAGATTTTAATAAAGATAAGTTAGAATATAACATATATGTTAAAGATGACGAAAACAAATTAACCATAAATGCTAAAGCAGAAGATACTAATGCAAATATTAAAATAACAGGCGCTGATGATTTAAAAAGTAGTAATGATTTAGTAACCATTGAAGTAACAAGTGAAGATGGTAGTGTAAGGACTTATAAAATTAATATAAAACATAGTAAAAAAATAGAAACAAAAGAAGAAAATGATAAAAAAACATTAGATTTAAGTAAAGATGAAATTAAAATAATTATAATAGCAGCAGTATGTATAGTTGTTTTAATAAGTATTGTTTTAATTGTAAAAATAAAAAAGAATAAAAAATTAAATAAAATGTTTGATGATTTTGATAAATTTTAATTTATTAATAATATAAAATGCTTCATTAAAATACAATTTAATGAGGTGTTTTTTATTAAAAAAGTATTAATATTATTCGGTGGTAATTCACCTGAGCATTATATATCTTGTTTATCTTGTAAAAGTATTATAGAACATATTGATAAAAAGAAATTTTATTTTGAAGTAGCGGGTATTGACTTTGATAATACTTGGTATAAGTTTAAAGATGATATATCATATTTAGAAAATAGAAATTGGAAGGATGCTAACATATTAAAAATTGATAACGTAATTAATTATTTAAAAGGTTTTGACGTTGTTTTTCCTGTTACTCATGGAAGCTTCGGAGAAGATGGAAGACTTCAAGGAATGTTAGAATTATTTAACATTAAGTTTGTAGGTTGCAAGTCTAAAGCAAGTATGTTATGCATGGATAAAGCGTTATCTAAAATATTATTTGATAAACTAGGAATTAATTTGGTTTCATACATCACTTTAGATAATGATGATAAAGTAAGTGATGTTATTGATAAAATAGAATTTCCAGTAATTGTTAAACCATCAAACGGAGGATCTTCCATTGGTATTAACAAAGCATCTAACAAAAAAGAACTTATAAAAGCCATTAAGGAAACTAAATGTTATGATGATAACATAATAATTGAAAAGTTTATTAAAGCAAGAGAACTTGAAGTGGCGGTATTAGAAAATAAAAACAATATTTTGTATTCAGGACCAGGTGAGATAAAATCTAGTAATGAATTTTATGATTATGATGCAAAATACGTAAGTGATTCATCTTATACAACAATTCCGGGTGATTTGCCAGAAAACATAGTAAATAAGATAAAACAAGATGCTTTAAAAGTATTTAAAGAATTTGATTTAAAAGGTTATGCAAGAATAGACTTTTTCTATGATGAGGAAGATGGTAAGGTATATATAAATGAGGTAAATACACTACCAGGTTTTACATTTATAAGCATGTATCCAAAACTTATGGAAGATGCTGGTATAAATTATACTAATTTAATAACTATATTAATTAATAATGCATAATAAAAAAATTTGAATAATGATATTTTTTAATATCTATGTCGTTATTCAAATCTTTTTTAATATCTATTATTTATTGAAAAGAAATACATAGGTTCTTCATATGATGGCGACACACACCAATTATCAACTAATATACATTTTGATGGATCAACATCTTTTTCTGATAAAGCTTTAAGCATACTTGTGCTACTAGTAACAGTATTTCTAAAAGAGTTCATGATTGAAACACTGGCAATAATATCATCTACAAAATCTTCATCTAAATCACCATATATTGTGAAATAAAAACTATTTAATTCATTTGTATTAGTATCATAAACTTCAGTAAATGAAGCGGTATTATTAAGACTATAAATTTCATATTTAATAGTTAGAGAATCTTCTTCATATTCCGCACTATCGATGTAAGGATATGAATTACCATCATAATCAGAACTTATTGATAAAAAATTTAGTGTATGTTTATCATAGATCTCTTCAAAGTGATATTCTAAGGTATTATTGCTAATGGTACCTTCTTTTAATGTAGGTATGTTTTTTTCTTTTAACTCTATATTTTTTAATTTTACGTTATATGTGTCATCGACATCCTCTAAAATAATACATTTGATGTTTTTTGTTTCATTAGGTTTAAAGGTATCATAACAAGTTTCTTCTAGTTTTAGCGTTCCACTTTTAAGTTCAAATTCTAATGTTGCATCATATGCTTGATTAGATACGTTTTTAACTTTCCCAACTACGTAACCATCATCAATCGTGAGCTCTGAAACTTTAATTTTGCTTTTCCAACTACTGCATCCAGATAAACATAACGTTAAATATGCTAATAATACAATATAAATTATTTTTTTCATTGTTAAAACTCCTTTTGTCGTTTTATGAAAGCGATGTATTACATTTTTAGTATAATATATTTTGACAAAAAATCAAATATAAATTACATCTATTTAATAACAATGTTGATGAATAATTCAATTTAGTATATAATTATGTTAGCAAGTAATGTCGTGGCGACCTTACGCCTAGTTGTATTACTTGCTTTTTTAATTGCATTAATAAAAATATTATTGTTTACTTAATGATTGTTTTAGAATCATAAATGCTAATGAGAGAGCATATGAAAGAGTTAAATAATATTATTATAATTTATTATGTTCATCTTAAAAGATATGAAAAAATGTCGAAATCAAATGAAATTTGTCAAAAATATGTTATAATCTTTTTAGAATAGGAGTGTGTGGTGAGTGAAGAAAGCAATTTGTGCAGTAATATTAGTATTAATAGGTATGTTTGCAGGAGTAATTACTCTGCAAGTTAATAGAAACCAAAAAAATATAATTTCTAAAGAAGAAAAAGTAAAAGAATTAATTAATATATCTAGTTTATCAGATGAATTTATGGATAATTATTATGAAGATTATACTAAAATGGTAAAAGAAGATAATCTAGATAATGTTTTAATAGTAATTTCTGAAAACGGAATTAAAAATGATTATGGAGCTACAAACATTGTAAAAGCACCAAATAATCAATATTTTTTGCAGTATAAAACAGAAAAAGAAAGAAAAAATGCATATGAAAAGTTAAAAAATGATGATCGTTATGTAAGTGTAGAAGAAAATCAAACTATATCTGTTACTGAAGATAATAATTTACTTTCAAATGAGAATGCTACCACATATAATTCTTGGGGAATAGAGGCTATGGGGCTTGATTATGCTATAGATGAGTCTAACAAATTGGATTTGCCAGAAGTAACTGTTGCAATAATTGATTCAGGCCTTGATGTGAAATTATTTAATGAAAATTATCCTAATAAATTATCAGGAGTTTATAACGCTATGGAAAACACAAACGATATAAATGACGTAAGAGATGATTTAGGGCATGGTACTCATATCGCCGGAACAATAGGGGAAGGAACTCCTAATAATGTTAAAATATTAGCTATAAAAGTGGGGACAAACATATTTTATACTACTAACACAATAAATGCATTAAATTATATTTTATACAATGAAAAAGCAGACGTTATAAATATGAGTTATGGTTCATTTAATAGTAATACTTCAACATACCAAACAATAGAAGCCTTAAAACAAAAGAATATTATTAGTGTAGCAGGTACAGGTAATGATGATAGTGGTAATAAATTTTATCCGGCAGCTTATGATAATACAATAGCCACGGGCTCAATAGATTCTAACAAACAAAGAGCTGTTAATTCAAATTATGGAACTACTGTAGATTTTGCATCTCCTGGTGTTAACATTTTAAGTATAAATGGAGTTATGAGTGGAACATCTATGGCAACACCTCACGCGACTTCTGCAGTTGCTACTATAAAGAGTTACAATAAGGATATTAGCTTTGAAGATACTTTTGAATTATTAAAGAGTACAACTGATGATTTAGGAGATTATGGATGGGATCAATATTATGGTTATGGTCTTATAAATTTTAGAAATAAAGAATTTTGCGATGGTAATAATTGCGATGAATACAATGTTTTTAAAGACGATGAAACAAATATAACAGATATAATAAAAATAGAGACTACAGATACATATATACCAAGCTATAATTATGGTAACATTACTAATTTAATGGGTGCTAAAATAAATATATATTATTCTGATTCGGAATATGTTACTAAGACATTAGGAGAATTAGATGACGTTGAAATATCAGGATATAATGCAGAAGAAGATACAATTCAAAATGTAATTATTAATTATAAAAATAAGCAAGCTACTCTTGTTGTTAATAATGAAAATAGTAATGAAAAAGGATATAGGTATGAAAAAGTAGATGAGGAGAATATAAGAATTGTAGAGTTTCTATCAGATGGAGCACAACCAAATAAAGTATATATTCCAGAACAAATTGATAATTATAATGTTATTTCATTAGGAGATAATTTATTTGAAAATAATGATTTTATAAGTTCTATAGTTATACCTAGTAGTGTAGTTGAAATTGGTAATAATACATTTAAAAATGCAAATATTAAAACAATTGATATGAAAGCAGATAGTATAAGCGTAGGAAATTATGCGTTTTATGGACTAAAAGAGTTAAAAACAATAAGGAGTACTATAAATTCATTAGGAGATTATTCATTTGCAAATTGTTATTCATTAGATAATATTAAACTTTCTGATGATTTAAAAGAAATTGGTGCATATTCTTTCTTTAATGATCATAATTTAGAAAATATTAATATACCATCTGGTGTAACAAGTATAGGAAAATACGCATTTAGTAGTACAAAAATAAGTTCTGTAACTATACCAAATACTATGACAGAAATTAAAGAAGGAACATTTTTGAATTGTTATAGTTTAAGCTCTGTGACTATACCAAATGGTGTTAAAAATATAGGAGAATATGCATTTCAAAAAACAATTATAACTTCGTTAAATATTCCAGCGAGTGTAGAGTATATAACTTCTACCTCATTTAGTGATATTACAATACTTTCAAGTATTGTAGTAGATAAAAACAATGATTTTTATAGAAGTGAAGATGATAATTTAATTGAAAATTCTACTAATAAACTTGTTATAGGAACAGCTAAAAATAGTAATGCCGAAATTCCAAAATCTGTAAAAATTATAGGGGAAAGAGCATTTGCGGCAAAAACAACAATCGATACCATAACAATACCTGATGGTGTTGAAAAAATAGAAACGTATGCTTTCTACCACACTAATGTTAAAGAAATAATAGTTCCTAAATCAGTTAAAACATTTGAAGAAAAAGCATTTAGTAGTAATGTTGGTGTTGTCATTTGGGTATATTATAATTCTCCTGCGATGCAATATGTTCAAGGAGATAATAAAAATTATAAAACAATAGACCCATATAAAATTGATGTAGAATTAAGTAAAAAAGAATATAATGCTTTTGATACAGTTGATACAACTGGTATTAAAATAACTGCATATTATTATGATAAAAATAAGGATGAAGAAACTAAAACAAGAACAGAAACTTATAATAGTGGGTATACAATAGAATATGCTAATGCAAGCGATGGTTTTAGGTATGGTGATGATCATTTTATAATATCGGTTGTAAATAATAAAAATTATACAATTTCCAAAGATGTTAGTGTAAACGTTTTGAAATTAAAACCAATTTATACTATTCCAACAGATATAAAAGCAAAAAGATATCAAAAGTTATCGGAAATACAATTACCAGAAGGTTTTGAATGGATGAATGGTGATGAAACAATAACAGAAGTTGGAGTTCAAACATTTAAGGTAAAATTCATACCTAAAGATACAGAAAATTATGAAATAGTTGAAAACATAGATATAAATGTTTTAGTTGAAAATGTAAAAATAAATATAATTCCAGATATTTCATTAGAAAATAAAGTGTATGATAATACATATGATTATCCACAGGAAAACATAAAAATTTCTAACATAGATTCGAATGATTATACAATAATAAGTTCAACAACATCAGAGAAAAATGTAGGGGATACCAATGTTACGATAAAATTAAAACTAACAGATGAAAAGTTTGAAAATTATTCATTTGATAATGGAATGCAAGAAAAGGAATTTAATTTAAGTTCAAAAATAATTCCTAAAAAGCTTATTAAACCAACTAAGTCAGATAAGATATACTCTTATACTGGTAAAGAAATTACATTCGATATAGTGAATTATGATAAAACTGCAATGAACTTAACCAATAACAAAGGAATTAATGCGGGCGAGTATGAAACAATAATTTCATTAAATAGTAATAATTATATATGGGAAGATGATACTAATGAGGATATTATTTTAAAATTTAAAATAGAAAAAGCAAAATTGAATGTTATAGATAATAGTGTAGATAAGACTATTCTTTATGATGGAAAAGAACATGCGTTGGATTTAGATTTAAAGTATAATGATGATGTTATCATAAAATATATTGATAGTAATAATGAGTATACTTTAGATGAAATACCAAAATATAGTGAAGTTGGAACATATGTTATTAAGTATAAATTATATGTTGATAATAATTATACTGAATATTATGGAGAAAAAATATTAACAATACAAAAAAATGTAATAAATAATAACACCATAGATTATGAAGGGTTATATGATGGAAAAGATCATTCAATAAAAATCGATGTTGATGTTAGTGACTACGATATAAAATATTCAGTTAATAATACTGATTATGACTTAACTGAATTACCTACTTTTACAGAAGCGGGTGAATACATAGTTAATTATAAAATTACGTTAAAAGGCTATAATGATTTAGTCGGAAGTAATAAAGTAAAAATATATGGAATAGTAAAATTAGATTCACAATTGCAATTAAAAGACAACATTTTATTAGTAAGAAAAAATGATTTTGATGATTTAACGAATAAAATAACTTTATATGCTAAGAGTAGCAAATTTACTCACTATGATATTAATAAAAATAGTGTAAATGATATAATTAAAACTGGAGATTCAATAGAAATAAATATAAACGAGGAAAAGGATTATTTATATCAATTATCTTTGCTTGGAGATGTAAATGGGGATGGCAAAATATCTTCTGCAGACTATGTTAAAATAAGAAAACATATTATGCAAACGGAATTAATAAAAGATGATTTATATTTTTACTCAGCGGATATCAATAATGATGATAAAATTTCCTCTGCGGATTATGTAAAAATAAGAAAGTATATTATGAATGGAGAAGAATTATGAGAAGAATAAAGTATTTAATAATTACGTTTTTAATGGTATTTTGTTTGTTCCCAATATGTGCTTTAGCGACTGGTAGTATTTCTGTTTCAACTACCAATTTAAATATTACTAAAGGTGGAACGGCGACATTTAGTATAACCGCAAATAATGCCGCTGGAAGAATCGATATATCATCGTCAAATTCCTCAGTAGCTAGTGTTTCAAGTTCAAGTTTGTTTTTAGATATGCAAAGTGGTACTATTACTGTTAAAGCAAATCAGGTGGGAAATACAACTATTAGGGTTTATGCGACAGATGTTACCACTTATGACGATGAGGATTTAACAGGCAGAACGTATACAATTAACGTGAATGTTACCGAACCGGTAAGTGATAATAACGATAATATAAATAACAACACTGGTGGAGGAAGTGGTAATACTTCTACTAACTCTAATACAAATAGTAATAGAAACAATAGTAATAAAAAAACGACAACTAAAAATAACTTAAATTTATCTTCCAACAATAATTTAAAAGAATTGACTATTGATGACTATGATTTAGTTAAGATTGATGACAATAATTATACATTAGTAGTAACTAATAACGTCACTAGTATAAATGTTAAAGCAGTGGCGGAAGATGAAAAATCAAAAATAACTGGAACTGGTAACCATGATTTGAAAATCGGAGAAAATACAATTGAAGTAATAATAACGGCTGAATCTGGTGCCCAAAATAAAATAAATATAAAAATAACAAGAAAAGATGGTTTATATATAGAAGATCTAAATGAAGTACTAAAGGACACTAGTATTGATGATATTAATATCATAATTGATAAAAATACTAAGCTATCATCAAGTGATATAAAAAAGATAAAAGAAAGTGGAAAAAAAGTAAATTTAAATTATTATGATAATAAGAACCTGATTTATAGCTGGATTTTAGATGGTTCAAAAATAAAAGATGTAAATGAATTATCAATGTTAATAACATATACTTCAAACTATTATAAAGAAATATCAGAATTATCAAATTACGCGGATGGATTATATTTAAGTTTTGATCAAAAAAAAGATTTTCCAGCAGGGTTAAAAATAAGACTCTATGTACATGATAAATTTGATGATGATAGTTTATTAAATTTATATTATTATAGTATCTCATCAAAAAAGTTAGAACTTGTTAAAAATAAAGTAAAAGTACAAGATGGTTATATAGAGGTTGAAATAGAAAAAGGTTCAGAATATTTCTTAACGATGTCAGATATTTCAATTTCAAATCAAGAAAGTTTTAATTATATGAACTTATTATATTTAATTCCAGTTGTAGTTATAATAGTGATAATAATTATTATGATTATTATCATGAAAAAAAGGAAAAACAAAGATAATAAAACTAAAAGTTTAAGTTTAGACGATAATGTTAATACTGAGAATGGCATCGAAAATCTAAGTATTGAACAAGATGTTGAAATTGATACTCTTAATGATGTTAAAGGTGAAATTGACAAGGTTCTAAATAATAATTCGGAATCTTTAAACCAAAGTAATGATAATTCAAGTAAATAATTTTTTAGGTTATTGTAAATTAAACTATAATATATTATAATAAGGCTAGTTAAAGGGCTAGTACAGACTTTGATGTTTGTGCTAGCTCTTTTTCTTGTATAAAGGAGTAAGTAGTGTTTATGAGAAAAGTAGTAAAGTATTTAATAGTATTAGTTGTATTTTTTATGATTCCAATTTGTATTTTGGCTCATCCTGGAAGATTGGATGCAAATGGATGCCATACTTGTAGAACTAATTGTGCTCAATATGGATTACAAGATGGACAGTATCATTGCCATAATGGTAATAGTAGTTCATCTAGTAATTCATCATCATCTAATAATAGTTATAATAATGTAACTACAAGAAAGACAACTACAACTAGGAAAACAACTACGACAACTAAAAAGCAAGTATATGGTTGTATGGATTCTAGCGCAATAAATTATAATGTAGATGCAACAAATAAAGACGGTTCGTGCCAGTATGAAAAGACCGAAACAAAAACAGAAGATATAAATTATGATACTAAAATAAAAGGTAATTTAAAAGAAGGAAATAAAACAGTTATAGAAGAAGGTCAGAAAGGACAAAAAGAAGTAACAATAAAAAGCGTTGTTGATGAAGATGGTAATGAAATATCAAGTGAAGTTGTTTCTGAGAAAATAATTAAAGATCCTGTTGATGAAGTAGTTGAATATGAAGAAGAAATGAGTGACAGTGAAGCACTTACAATTTTAATTATCTATGTCTTAAATATAATATTAGTAATGTTTTATTCTAAAAAGAATAAAAATTCAAAGTTAATTATAAATTATGTTAGAAGAATTAAAATAAGAATAATTAAATATATTATTTATATTATATATTTTGTATATGTTATTCCAGTATTTATAGATGTTATATTAGTTATAATTGATTTTGTAAAAAGAAAACTAAAAAAATAATTTAAACTCATCAAAAAGGTGAGTTTTCGTGTGTATATTTTTTTCTTTAAAAAATATCTATCATGTATCACACAATTATATTTACATTCATAATATTTATTTTTCAACATATAAAAATTCCATGTTATAATTATAAAGTGGAGTTGATAACATGGCAAGTAGCATGATACATATTGCAGTTGCAAATGAACTTAATAAAACTTTAAAAAAA
>DVMT01000030.1 GCA_018714855.1 Candidatus Aphodocola excrementigallinarum | reverse complement strand
AAAACTTACCTATGTTTTCTAAAATAAGAAATGTTGCTGGAATAAATAATAGTGAATCTAAAAAAGCAACAGATTTATTTATGAAGATAAGTTATGTATTAGAAAATAATGGTGGTAAAGGTGCAGTATTTGCAACTGGTACTCCTATTTCAAACTCCATGGGAGAACTATTTGTTATGCAAAAGTATTTGCAACTTGATAGATTGCGAGAAATGGGACTTGAACATTTTGATGAGTGGGCATCAACTTTTGGAGAAATTGTTAATAGTTTTGAAATCGCTCCTGATGGTAGTGGTTTTAGAACAAAAGCAAGATTTGCTCAATTCTTTAATATTCCAGAATTAATGACTTTATTTAAAGAAATTGCTGATATTCAAACATCTAAAATGTTAGATCTACCAGTTCCTAAATTAAAAGGTGGAGATTATAAAACAGTAGTTGCTCCAAAAAGTGATGAACTTGCTGAATATGTTAATAAGTTAGCAGAACGTAGTGAAATTATTAGGAATGGTTGTGATCCAAGGGATGATAATATGCTTTTAGTAACCAATGATGGTAGAAAAGCAGCACTCGATTTAAGAATGATAGATCCTAGTATGCCAGATTTACCTAACTCAAAAATAAATATGGCAGTAGAAAACATTTATAGAATATGGTTAGAAAACAAAGATGACAAGTTAACGCAACTTGTCTTTTGTGATTTATCTACTCCTAAAAATGATGGTACTTTTAATGTTTATGATGATATTAAAAACAAACTTATTGCTAGAGGAGTACCAGCAGATGAAATTGAGTATATTCATAACGCAAAAACTAATCCTCAAAAATTAAAACTTTTTGAAGATATGCGAAATGGAACAAAAAGAATTTTAATAGGATCAACTTCTAAAATGGGAGCAGGAATGAATGTTCAAGATAAATTAATTGCTTTACATCATTTAGACTGTCCATGGCGACCATCTGATATTGAACAACGTGAAGGAAGGATTTTAAGACAAGGTAATCAAAATGATGAAGTGGAAATATATCGTTATGTTACTGAAGGTAGTTTTGATGCGTATTCTTATCAATTAATTCAAACGAAATCTACTTTTATTAATCAAATAATGTCTAACAGTAATGGTGGTGGAAGAACTGCTGAAGATTTAGATAGAGATACACTCACTTATGCAGAGGTTAAAGCTCTTGCTAGTGGGAATCCTTTGATTTTAGAAAAGTTTAAAGTAGAAAATGAATTAAAACAATTATACTTATCTAAAAGTAGATATGATAAATCACATATTGAACTTGAGGCAAAATATAATACAGAATTACCACGTAAATTAAAATATCAAAAGCAATATTTAAGTGGTCTTGAAGAAGATGTAAAAAATGTCAAAGATTTGTCTGCAGATAATTTTGTAATTACTATTAAAGATAAAATTTATGATTCTAGGAAAGAGGCTAGTACAAAATTTTATGAAAGTTTTTCTCTTTTAAAGTCTAGAGAAGAAACTAAAATTGGAGAAATAAGTGGTTTTGATATTATTGGTACTAAAGATGAGTTATGGTATAAACCAGTTATTTATATACAAGGTGCTGGAAAGTATAAAGTTGAAATTAGTAATACTGATGAAATAGGTAATATTTTAAAATTAGAAAATATGCTAAAAAGTTTTGAAAATAAAATTGGTACTGCTAAAGAACAAATCGCTTATACTGAAAAACAACTTATAGATGTTAAAGAGGAACTTGATAAACCATTTACACAAAAAGATAGAATTAAAGAATTACAAAAAGAAAAAGCAAGAATTGATAGTGAACTTGATTTAGATAAGCAGGAAAACAATAGAAGTGTTGAGAAAACAACTGAAGAAGAATTAGAAAGATAATTTTTTTTGCAAAAAACACTTGCATAATTTCTTTTTTTAAGTGATAAATAAATCGAAGAAAAAATGCTATATAACTACTTTAATTTCTTTAAATTTAGTTTTAATGCAAAGCGTTGAATAGTTATAAGCATAAAAATAAAAAGTCTGTTAAAAGGGCTAAAACAGGCTTTGGTAGTAATATGTATGGGAGGAATGATAATATGTATATTACTAATACGACAGAACAAGTCGTAAAATTAATTGAACAGTTAGAAATTAAGTCTGATTTGACTAAATTGAAATTTTTGATTTATATATTTGATTTATTAAATAATAACCAAATAAATGATAAAAATGAGGTTAATCCAGATTTAATTGATGATGGTGAATTAAAGATATTTAATTTTGAAGTGATTGGATTATCTCCAAACGCAGGTAATCTTTTATTACAGTATTTTGCTATGCTTTATAATGGTATGACTGATAGTAAAGATGCGTATGAAGATAATGGAAATATTTTAGGTATTAATTGTGATAAAACTGATAAAGAATTTGCATCTAAATTTGAAAGACTAGATTTTAATGAAAAATTAGATGTGTTTAGTGAGATAATAATTAGATATGATAATGAAACTTACTTTAATGAAAAGACTTTAGTATTGTCGCTTGATTCAAAGTTAAGTGGATATGATATTGCAAAACAAATTCAAAATTTTAAAAATTAAGATTATATGTATCTATAAATTGTTATTTGAAAACTTAATATTCTAAATAATGATTTGCAAGGTGTATTCTCTTTCATTAAGAAAATATTGAGTTTCAAATTACGATAAATTAATGGAACTCAATAGAGTTCTTTTTTTGTGACTTTAATAATATTCTTAATGGAAGGGAGATAAAAATGATAAATTCTAGTGAACAACTTAATTATGAAGTGGAATTAATTTTAAATGAAAATTTATATAAAAAGAAAATAATTACAGAAGACGTTTATAAAAAAGTTAATGAAAGATTGCTTAAATTAATAGAAATATATAAAACAAAAAATAAACCTATTAATGATAGTGGTTAATAGGTAGAAAGGAGACATTATGGAGTTATATAAGATTAGAAGTAGAATTTCAATGGGAGAAAGTTTATATGATCTTCCTTTAAAAGTTACATTTTATGCTCGTGTATCTACCGACAAAGATGTACAGTTAAATTCGTTAGATAATCAAGTTATGTATTTTAGAAATTTGATAACTGAAAATAAAAATTGGACATATGTTGATGGATATATTGATGAAGGTATAAGTGGAACAAGTGTTAATAAAAGGGAAGATTTTTTAAGAATGATTGAAGATTCTAAAACAGGAAAGTTTGATTTGATTTTAACGAAAGAAATATCACGATTTTCAAGAAGTACACTAGATAGTATCAAATATACA
The DNA here is from genome assembly GCA_018714855.1 of Candidatus Aphodocola excrementigallinarum. GTDB lineage: Bacteria > Bacillota_I > Bacilli_A > RF39 > UBA660 > Aphodocola > Aphodocola excrementigallinarum. The sequence goes on along the minus strand of DVMT01000030.1, from coordinate 22,022 downwards.
CAAGAATTATTAGAAAATGGTGTTGGAGTTTTATTTCAATCGGATAACATAAATACCATAATGCCAGATTCAGAACTTCGTTTAACTATTATGGCTAGTATTGCACAAGAAGAAGTTCGTAAATTAAGTGAGAGAGTGAAGTTTGGAATGAAAAGAAGTATTGAAAAAGGAAAAGTATTAGGAAATAGCGTTATTACAGGTTATAAAAAAGAAAATGGAAAATTAATAATAGTCGAAAAAGAAGCAGAAATGATAAGAATAATTTACGAAATGTATGCAACTGGAGAACATGGATTAGGTTATATATCTAATTATTTATATGAAAAAGGTTTTAAAACGAGAAAAGGTGGGTATATTCATACTACTACGTTGAGAAGAATTATAACTAATCCAAAATATAAAGGGTTTTATTGTACAAATACGGTTAAGCATTTGGATTATAAAACACACAAACAAATTAGGTTGCCTCAAAGTGAATGGGTAGTTTATGATAGCAATGGAGATATACCTGCTATTGTATCTCCTGTACTATGGGATAAAGCAAATGAAATACTTGCAAATAAATCAAGTGGATATTGTGCAAAAATAAAAGATATGGGTGCATTCAAAAGGACAACAACTTATGGTGGATTACTTATATGTGCAGAACACAATGTTGCATTTAGAAGATTAACATCCAATAATAAAAATGTAAGCTGGAAATGTGGAGAAATGTTAAGACGTGGTATTTCTGCCTGTGAAAGCCCTATACTTTATGAAACTGAGTTAGATGATATTTTTCATAAAGTAATTGATAAATTGATAGAAGATAGATCAAAAATTGTTAAACATTTATCTGAATTATACAAAGAAGCAAATAGTAGCAAAAATTATGAATATGAAATAAAAAAAGTATATAATCAAATAGATGAAATTAATTTAAAGAAAAATAAGTTATTGGATTTCTTGATGGAAGAAGTTGTTAGCAGAGAAGAGTATCAACGAAGAAATACAGAATTAGAACAAGAAATTGAAAATTTAAACAATAAAATAATTAAATTAAAAAGTGATGAACTATATGAAAAACAATTAAAGAAGAAGTATAAAGAAATAGATGAAAAAATTAATAATGAAGTAGATAGCGAGGAATCATTCCGAAAACTAGTTCAACTTCTTATTGAAAGAGTTGTTGTATCTAAAATAGATGGGAATAGGAGAAAAGTTAAATTAGATATTTATGCCAATGTAGTTGGTAAAAAATTAACTGTCTATGATAAGACAGTTTTAGACGACTCCTATTCATCACCATGTAGTCATAAGGAAAATTATGACTGCAATGATTGCAATTGAATCCGGAAAATTAAATAAAACTGTAAAAGTTACAGATAAGGTTCTTGAAGCATATGGGTCTGCAATTTATTTAAGTATTGGAGAAAAAATGAAGCTTAAAGACATGGTTTATGGTCTTATGATGCAAAGCGGAAACGATGCGGCTTTAATGATTGCAGAATACTTGGGAGGAGAAGAAGAGTTTGTTGAAAAAATGAATAAAAAGGCTAAAGAAATAGGTATGAAAAACACGGTTTTTAAAAATCCACATGGTTTAGATGAAAAAACGCAAAATTATTCAACAGCTTATGATATGGCACTTTTAATGAGATATGCTAATTCAGATCCTACCTTTAGAAAAATAACAGGATGTAAAAAGCACACCGTTAAAACAGATGAAAAAACTTATGTTTGGTCAAATAAAAACAAACTTTTATACACGTATAAATACACCACTGGTGGAAAAACAGGTTACACCGATAAAGCAAGAAGAACGCTTGTTACATCAGCGTCTAAAGGCGATATGAATCTTATTGTTGTAACACTAAATGATCCAAATGATTTTAAAAACCATAAAGAACTTTACGAATACGGATTTGATAACTATAGTATGGAAAAAGTATTTGACAAAGACAAAATTAAAATAAAGGGTAAAAAAGTATATGCTAAAGACGATTACTATTACCCAATTACAAAAGAAGAAAAAGAACTAATAAACATAGAATACAAAATAAAAGATAAAAAAACGTATAAAAAAGATGAACAAGTAGGAGAGGCCATAATAAAACTAGGCAATAAAACTATCCATAAAGAAAAACTATACTCAAAAAAGTAAAGTGTAAAAGAAAAATATATAAACTTGACTATAACCATTTAAAAGTTTACAATAGAAGTGTATAAGTATAAAGATTATACAAGTTTATGGAGGTAAAAAATGGGAAATGCTACTGTTTCTGTTTTACTTCTAATAATTGGATTATTTGTTGGTGCGATAATCGCTTTGATTATTACGCATTTAAGAAAAAAAAGTGAGGAACATAAAGCTTCAAGCATAATAGAAAAAGCTAAAAAAGAAGCAGAAAAGCAAAAAAGAGATGCTCTACTTGAAGCTAAAGAAGAGTCCTACAAATTAAAACTTGAAACTGATAAAGAAATAAAGGAAAAGAAAAAGGAGTTAAAGGAAAACGAAGAACGTTTACTTCAACGTGAAAGTAGTATAGATAGACGTGATGGCCTACTTCAAAACCGTGAGCAAATGCTAGATGAAAAAGAAAACGGTATTATTCAAAAACAAAAAAATATTCAAAAATTAGAAGAAAAAGCAGAAAATATAATTAAGGAACAAATAGAAAAATTAGAAAAAATTTCTGGTTTTTCAAAGAAAAAAGCTAAAGAAGAAATAATGAAGCAAGTTGAAATTTCAATGTCAAAAGAAATTTCCGAATTCATTAAAGAAAGACAGCAAGAAGCTAAATTAGAAGTAGATAAAAAAGCTAAAAGCATGCTTGTTGAGGCAATGCAAAAATATTCATCAGACGTAACTAACGAACAAACAGTTAGTGTCGTAACGCTACCAAACGACGACATGAAAGGTAGAATAATAGGTAGAGAAGGAAGAAACATAAGAACGATTGAAGCGGTAACTGGTGTTGATTTGATAATTGATGATACGCCTGAGGCAATTGTTTTATCAAGTTTTGATCCTTTAAGAAGAGAAATAGCTAGACAAACGATTGAAGATTTAATAAAAGACGGAAGAATTCATCCCGCAAGAATCGAAGAAATATATGATAAAGTTTGTAAGGATATGAACGTAAAAATAAGAGAATATGGTGAAGAAGCAATGTTTGATTTAGGAATTACTAAACTAGATCCTGAGCTTGTAACCATAATAGGTAAGTTAAATTTCAGAACTAGCTATGGACAAAACGCACTTCAGCATTCAAAAGAAGTTGCACATTTAGCTGGTATATTAGCAGGCGAGCTAGGTGAAAACGTAGCACTTGCAAAAAGAGCAGGCTTGCTTCATGACATAGGAAAAGCAATAGACTTTGAAACCGAAGGATCACACGTTGAAATAGGTGCTGATCTTGCTAAGAAATATGGTGAGGACGAAGTTGTTATAAACGCAATAGAATCCCATCATGGAGATAAAGAACCAACTAGCGTTATTTCGGTTTTAGTTGCAATAGCAGATAGTCTATCAGCTGCAAGACCAGGAGCTAGAAATGATTCTTTAGAAAACTACGTTAAACGTCTAGAACAATTAGAATCAATTGCAATGGACTTTGATGGTGTTGAAAAAGCTTACGCAATGCAAGCTGGAAGAGATTTAAGAGTAATCGTTAAACCTGATGAAATAGACGAACTTGGAAGCTACAAAACAGCACGAGATATCAAAGATAAAATAGAAAAAGAAATGCAGTATCCTGGTACTATAAAAGTAACTGTAGTAAGAGAAACAAGAGCAATAGAAGAAGCTAAATAAAAGCTTCTTTTTTTAATTTATAACTCATAAGATTTAACAGGGAGGGTACGTATGAAAAACATAATTGCGTATTATTATAACTTGCATCCAGAAAAACTTTTAAACGTTAATAATAACTACTTTTTTAATTATCAAGATAATAATTATGTTTTTCAAGTCTTTGAAAGACCAATTACCGATATTGATGCACTATATAAAGTAAATAAAGAAATGATTCAAAGAAACATATTAGTTCATGAAATAATTGAAAATAATGAAAAAAACGTAATAACGTACGTAAATCAAACACCATACATATTGATGCAAACATACGTTAATCCAAACGTGAAAGTATCACTTTCAGAAGTCTGCTACATAAATAACAATACGGTAAATATAGAGTGTGACAAAATAATAAACAGGCAAGACTGGGTATCATTATGGGAGGCTAAAAATGATTATTTTGAAGCACAGGTAAATGAAATAGGAAAAAAGTATCCATATTTATGTACTTGTGCAAATTATTATATTGGTCTTGCAGAAAACGCAATAACATATGTAAGAGGTGCAATTAGCGTGCAAGATGCAGCTTTCTTAAGTATATGCCATAAAAGAATAAGAAAAGATGATACGTTATTATCACTTTATAACCCGATGAATTACATTCAGGACTACCGGGTAAGAGATGCATCAGAATATATAAAAACTCTGTTTTTTTACGATAATAGTAAGACAGCATATGATAAAACGATAGAATATTTTAGTAACAATTATTTAACGTATAAAGAAGCTTTACTTTTTTATGGAAGATTACTTTATCCATCATATTTTTTTGATGTACATGATGATATTGTAAACAATGATTTAAAAGAAACAGAAATTGAAAAAATAATAATTAAATCGGACGAATACGAAAAGTTTTTACTTGATGTATATTTATACCTAACTAGGTTATATAATAAATATATACCAAGCATTGATTGGATAATAAAAAGAAGCTTTTCTTAAGCTTCTTCATCTTCATTTACTACCTTTATAACTTCAGGTACTTCACTTATTAATATATCTTCAATGGTATTACTAATAGTCATATCCGCAAACATGCATCCTTTACATGCACCCGTTAAGTTTACGTAACAAATTCCATCTTCAAACTTAATAAACTTAACATCACCACCGTCTTGATTTAAAAATGGTTTAATTTTATCAAGTGTGTTTTTTATTCTTTCATCAACGTCGTTCATCTTTCTTCACCCACTAAATTATACCTCATTGATGCGTAAAATGTAAAGTGGTTTGTCATAATACTTTCTTTTGTGTTATAATAAATTCCAGAGGTGTAACTATGGATAAATACAAGAAAGGGGACGTTGTTAAAGCTAGAATAACAGCAATAGAAAAATATGGTGCGTTTGCATCACTTGACGATGAATATAGTGGGCTCATACACATTTCCGAGATAACTGATAAATTTGTAAAAAACATAACTGATTTTGTTGAAATTGGTGATATTATAAACGTAAAAGTGTTAGATGCGTCAAAAAATAAAAATCAATTAAAATTATCTGCAAAAGAGGTAAATGGTGATTTATATAAAAATAAAAAAACTCATATTAAAGAGACCGTGTTTGGTTTTTATCTTCTAAAATCCGCTTTACCTAACTGGATAAGAGAAAAAATGGAAGAGATTAACAAAAAAAGTTAAAACTTACTTGACATTATCTTAAAATACTGATATATTTATATACGTTCTGACGCATAATATGGATGCTTAGCTCAGTTGGTTAGAGCACTTGCCTTACAAGCAAGGGGTCATAGGTTCGAGTCCTATAGCGTCCACCATTTGATATGCCGAAATAGCTCAACTGGTAGAGCAACTGACTTGTAATCAGTAGGTTGCGGGTTCAAGTCCTGCTTTCGGCACCATAACGGGGAGGTAGCGAAGTGGTTAAACGCGGCAGACTGTAAATCTGTTCCTTCGGGTTCAATGGTTCGAATCCATTTCTCCCCACCACTTAAGAATTGCCTCGTCGCCAAGTGGTAAGGCATCAGACTTTGACTCTGACATGCGCAAGTTCGAATCTTGCCGAGGCAACCACTTATTTAGTAGTATGTCCTGTTAGCTCAGCAGGTAGAGCATCTGACTTTTAATCAGAGGGTCATGCGTTCAAGTCGCATACAGGACACCATTGCCCGAGTGGCGGAATTGGTAGACGCACAGGACTTAAAATCCTGCGAGATTTAACCCTCGTACCGGTTCAAGTCCGGTCTCGGGCACCACTTAAAAAATAACTAGCCTAACAAATAGGTTAGTTTTTTTGTTACATAAAAGACAAATATTTTAATAAAACTTAATTAAAATTACACAGCTTTTTTAAATTTTAACTTTATACTTAAAGTAGAAAGTGAGGTGAAGCTGTTAATAAATTTACTCTAAACTATTCTTAATACCGCATTCATAATATACTTTTTTGTTTATTATCTATCCTTTTTAATAAACTTTAATAAAAATAACACAATTATTTAATAAAAAAATTTTATACTTAAAATAGGAAGAGAGGTGAAGGATATACGAAGATAAAAATAATAGGTTCAAATTGTAGTAAATTGTAGTAATGGAATAAAATTAAGAAAAATGGTGGAAAGGGCTACTGAAGAAATTGATGCTCCAGTAGAAATTGAACTAGAAGAGAAAAATAAAAGTGTAAAAAACATACCAGCACTTATTATAAATGGTAATTTAATAAGCGAAGGTAAGGTTTTGACAGTAAGAGAAATTACAAAATTCATTAAAAATGAAGTAAATTGTTAAATATAGATGAAAAAAATATGAAAGGGTGATTTATATGATGGCTGATTTAAAGGAATGTTAAACGAAATTAGCATTCTAAGTGGTCAGCGATAAACATATTTCACTAACAGGTACGAATTGGTGCCTGTTTTTTGATTTTTATAAAATTGTGATATACTACTATCATTAAATAATTTTACGTTTAATATATAATTAGAAAAAATAAAAATTTGAAATATAATCATGTTGTTCTTGTTGACTTAGATAATATTCCTAAAGATGAAATAAAATTAGCACTTAAAGAATTTTCCGAAGGATCTTTCGGCTTAGAAACTTGCCTTAGCATTATGTGGAAGAATAACCTCAAGACAAAAGCTTGTTGTGCAGGAGAGTATGGTGATTATGACGAAGCATATATTTTAATGGATGAAAAGGTAGACTTGTTTAGATATCTATCTGAGGATTTATTGAATAATGATATGGTTGCAATTGAAAAAATATACGATAAGCAAAGAATTAGTTTTTGTGGAACAATTGATGAAAAAGAACAATTATTGAAAGAATTGGCAAATTGTATTATTGCTGGTAAAAAGAATCATGATCAATTAGTTCAAAAAAAAGTTAAAAAAAGGTTATAGTAATGTTTATCTTCAAAAGAAAAGAAAAATTATAAGTAGATAAATAAAAAGTGCATTAATTTTTTACATTACATATAAAGTTCTAATTAAAAAGTAAGTTTAAACAAAATATGTTGACAAATAAAAAATAGGTGTGCTATAATTTTAATGCTGTCTGATTGTTATATGTTTTTTAAAAACGCATATAATAACTTTAGAATAAGTCAAACGGAGGAATACCCAAGTCTGGTTGAAGGGACCGGTCTTGAAAACCGGGAGGTCGGGTAACCGGCGCGGGGGTTCGAATCCCTCTTCCTCCGCCACTAATAAAATTACTAGGCAGCTATAAAAACTATATCGCGGGATGGAGCAGTTCGGTAGCTCGTCGGGCTCATAACCCGAAGGTCGTAGGTTCAAATCCTACTCCCGCAACCATTGATTATTACACTTAAGTATTCTTAAGTGTTTTTTTATTTTCATTTCCCGCGCTTTACCCGAATATATTAAACTAAGAGGCGATTTAATGATAAAAAGGTGCATTTATGCAAAAGAAAACTTTAATATAGTAAAAGTTAAATTAGAAATAAATGAAAAAATACTAAATAAGTTATTATGTGAGATAAATGAATTTTACAAAGCACGAGATGAATTAGGCGAAAATACTAATAAAAAAGAAGATGAAGAGAATTTATACACTATTTTAAATGATATTTTAAACTGCAAAAATAATTTAAAATTAAGTTATTTAGTATGTGACTTACTAAATTATGAGTGCTCATCAGAAGAAGAAAATAAGTTTTTAAATCAGAGTTTATTATGCTTTCATTTTTCATTAGTAAAAGGCTTTCTAGATTTTAGGAAGATGATTTTAAATTGTGAATATAAAATAGATTTAAATGCCGCTGACCCTTATTATATTGATGAAAATACGATTTCAAAAGATATTGATGATCTTCCTTTTATAAAAACAAAATAAACTTGATTAATTGAATATAATGCTTATTTTATCACCATAATAAAACTGGTGATAAATATGAAAAAAAGTTTGTGGCAAAAATATAATAAGCAAAGAAAATTTACTTCGGTAGATAAAAGCATGAGTACAGATATTTTAATTATAGGAGCCGGAATAACAGGAGTTTCTGTAGCTTACAACCTTTTAAATACAAATCACGATATTATTTTAATTGATAAAGACATTTGTTTTAATGATACCACCGCTAAAACAACCGGCAAAATAACGTACTTACAAGACCTTAAGTATCAAGATATATATAAAGCTTGCGGATATGAAAAAGCAAAACTATATTACGAGTCACAAAAAGATGCTATTAGATTAATTAAGAAAAACATAAAAGATAACGAAATAGATTGTGATTTAGAAAAAACAGAAATGGTTACTTTTACAAAAGACGAAAGCAAAATAAAAGATTTTGAATTAGAAAAAGAGCTACTTTCTTCTTTTGGCGTTAAATATAGTACAACTTCGAATTTAAAAGATGATGACGTAGTAAGACAGTCATCAGTTAAAAACGCATACACCTTTAACCCAATTAAATATTTAAACGGACTTATGGATAAAATAAAAGATGCAAAAAACATTAGCGTATACGAAAACAGTATCGCAACTAAAATAAAAAAAGAAAAATCAAAATACGTAACAATTGTAAATGGATATGAGATTCGTACAAATAAAATCGTTTTAGCTTGCAGTTATCCATTTTTTACTTTACCAGGCTTAATACCACTTAAAACCTACTTAGAAAAATCATACGTTAGTTACGCAAAAATAAAAGATGCAAAAAACATAGCAGGCATAACAAGTGGAAATCCATTTTATTCTTTTAGATACTATGACGATGGTAAAGATAAATACATTATTTATTTAAATAACTCTTGCAAGATAAGTGATAAATTAAACTATAAGAAAAACTATAACGATTGCAAGGATGAAATAAAAAGTTTAGATAATAATTTAAAAGTGGAATATTGGACCAACATGGACGTGATGACCAATGATTACTTGCCACTCGTTGGAAAAATATCAGATGATGATAAAAACGTTTTAATTGCAACCGGGTACAACACCTGGGGAATGACCAACTCCGCTATTTCTGCTAAACTAATATCAGACATAATAATGGGTAAGAAAAATAAATATAAGGAATTATTTGATCCTAGTCGTCCAGTTACTTTTAAAAGAGCATTAAATTTCGTTAACAATACTTTTTTTGGAACACTAAAAGCTTACACTTTAAACTTAATCAAGAAAAACCCGTCTTGGTATAAAAATAAAGCATTAGTAACAAAAATAGATGGTAAAAGAGTAGGAGTATACATTGACTCAAAAGGAGAAAAACATATTGTTTCAAATATTTGTCCACACCTAAAATGTTTTCTTACCTTTAATGAAGTTGATAAGACCTGGGATTGCCCTTGCCATGGTTCCAGGTTCGACGTGGACGGAAACGTTGTTAAAGGACCTAGTTGTTACAATATAAAAATAGATGAAACTAATTCAAAGGTTTAGTTTCATCTATCTTAGCTACTAAAAACTTTTCATATGTATAAATTTTCTTATTAAAATAATACTTACTTTACTTAATATGTTTGTTTTTTTTTAACATAAAATATAATTGAGTAAAGAAATTTATTAAAAAAGTTGTTGACAAAGATATTTAATTAATATATAATTTGTTTGTACCTCAAAAAGAGTTATGCTTCAATAGCTCAGTTGGTAGAGCATCCGGCTGTTAACCGGCAGGTCGTAGGTTCGAGTCCTACTTGAAGCGCCATTTAAAAAAATAAAGTAGCGAAAGCTACTTTTTTTGTTGTAGTCTCTGCCAGATTAACTGCATATATATTGATTTTAAAAAAATTATGTGGTATAGTAAATGGCTAGAAAAGGGGAAGGCAGTATGATAAAGGTTAGTTGCAGATCAGATATAATGAAACTTTTTGTAAAACCACTAGGTTCAGGAGAAGAATCTACCGTTGGGCTTTTAAAAGATGGCAAGAATGTTGCAAAATGTTTTCATCAACCTCGTGATCTTAATGAGGTAAATAATCTTTTAATGGGAAAAGATTTAAACCAGACATCTTTTTGCTTTTTAAAAGATTTATACACTAATGATAATTTTATTTGGGGTGCTTTAGCAGATTATGCTCCGGGTAATAAATTATCGAGTGATATAAAAAAGGTCCCTTTTATGAACCTTCTATATTCTACATTACTATTAAAAAGAGACATAAAAACAGTTAGTGATGCAGGCATTAAAGTTGGTGATTGGAAAAATTTCAACATGAATTTTACTGATGCCGAAATAACAATTACCGACGTTGGAAGATGTTTTTATTCAGGTGAAGATAAAAAAGAAATTTACAGATATAATTTAGAAATGATTTTTGACGTAATTAAAAGAGAATATTGTAATAACGAATTATTAAAAGAAATAATTGAAAAAGATCCAGTATTGAATAGGTCATTTAAAAATAATGAATCTTTTCCGGAGTTTTTTATAGAATTACAAAAATATTTTAGAAATGAATTAGGTGAAGAGGTATCGAATTTAGTAGAATGTGAAAGTAAAATGAAAAAAATATAATAAAAAACATAAAAATTACTATTTTTGTTATAAAATATGAAAAATATGATATAATTTAAATATAATTTGTTTTTACTTGCGTTGATAAGGAAAAGTAATTAAATAATTCTTAAAAGAGAGCTAGTGATGGTGGAATACTAGTAAGATAGTTTAATGAAAGAACACCTTGGAGCATCTTACCGAAAGAAAAAACAAGTAGGCTAAGACGGAAGATAACCCGTTAAAATATCATAAAGTGACTATTATAAATAATAGTAAACTGGGTGGTACCACGGATATAAACAGTTATTCGTCCCTATGGGATGGATAGCTGTTTTTTTAAAGCAATAAAATGAAAGGAATGATAAATAATGAGTACATATAGAACAAATACATGCGGAGAGTTAACACTAAAAGATTTAGATAAGAAAGTAACACTTGCAGGTTTCGTATCAACCATAAGAGACCATGGTGGAGTTATGTTTGTTGATTTAAGAGATCACTACGGAACAACCCAAATTGTTGTTCATGATGATGCAATGCTTAAAGGTGTATCAAAAGAAACCGTTATTAAAGTTACTGGAACGGTTGTTAAAAGAGATGAAGAAACGATAAACAAAAAAATTGCAACTGGTGAGATAGAAGTAGTAATAGATTCGCTTGAGCTACTATCAGATACTGCAAAAGTATTACCATTTGAAGTGGATGAATCTAAAAAGGTATCAGAAGACGTAAGGTTAAAGTACCGTTTCTTAGACTTAAGAAACCCAAAGGTTCATGAAAACATTATTACAAGGTCAAAAGCGTTTAACTTCTTAAGAAATAAGATGCAAGAATTAGGTTTCTTAGAGATTCAAACACCAATCCTTACCTCATCGTCACCAGAAGGTGCTAGAGACTTTATAATCCCATCAAGGAAACATAAAGGAAAGTTCTACGCACTTCCACAAGCACCACAACAATTTAAACAATTATTAATGGCATCAGGCTTTGATAAGTATTTCCAGCTTGCACCATGTTTTAGAGACGAAGACGGCCGTGCTGATAGACTAGTCGGAGAGTTCTACCAATTAGACATGGAAATGGCCTTTGCAGACCAAGAAGACATCATGAAGGTTGCTGAAGACGTTTTTCCAGCATTCTTTAAAGAGTTTGGTAAAAGACGTGTAACACAAGGACATTTTAAAAGAATTCCTTACAATGAGGCAATGCTTAAGTATGGTACTGATAAACCAGATTTAAGAAACCCACTTGAGATAATTGATGTATCAGAGGTATTTACTAATACTGAGTTTAAACCATTTAGAGGTGCGATTGTTCGTGCGATAAAAGTAGATGACATAGCAACAAAACCTAACAGCTGGTTTAACGAAGTTGTTGATTATGCTAAATCAATTGATATGCCAGGTATTGGATACATCAGCGTAATGGAAGATAAATCACTTAAAGGACCAATTGATAAATTCTTAACGGATGAAGATAGAAATGCATTATTTGAAAAAGCAGACTTAAAAGTAGGAAGTGTACTATTCTTTATCGCTGATAAAAGAAAAGATGTTGTAACAAGAAACGCTGGCTTAATTAGAACTGAGTTAGGCCGTAAGCTTGACTTAATGGATCATGATTTATTTGAATTCTGTTTTGTAACAGACATGCCAATGTATGAAATAAGTGAAGTAACAGGAAAACTTGATTTCATGCACAATCCATTTAGTATGCCACGCGGTGGAGAAAAAGCGTTAGATGAAAAAGATCCTTTAGAAATATACGCAGATCAATTTGACGTTGTATGTAACGGTGTTGAGTTAGTATCAGGTGCCGTTAGAAACAATCGTCCAGAAGTACTTGTTAAGGCATTTGAAAAAGCCGGATATACCGAGGAAGATATAAAAAGTAAATTCAACGCATTATACACGGCATTTGGTTATGGATGCCCTCCGCACGTAGGAATGGCACTAGGAATTGATCGTGCGCTTATGATGCTTTTAGAAGAAGATAACGTAAGAGAAACAGTTGCGTTCCCATTAAACCAAAATGGTGAAGACGTACTTACTGGAACACCAAACGAGGTTACCGAATTACAACTAAGAGAGACTCATATTAAGTTAAGATAAGGAGGCAAACAATGCAAAAGATAACAAGAGAAAACATACAAGATTACGCACTAAAATTAATGTTTAAGATGAAAGAAGAAGAATTTCCATCTTTTGAAAAAGAATTTGAAACCATTTTAAAACACATGGACTTAATCGGGCAAATTGATGGAATAGAAAAAGTTGAACCGATGACTTTTCCGTTTAGAAACCCAGATGTTATATTAAGAAAAGACGTTGCAACATCTACTTTAACTACTGATGATGCAGTTAAAAACGCTCATGAAACAATTTATGATGAAGTAAAAGTTCCAAAAGTAGTTGGAGGTGAATCTTAATGAGTTATTTAGATAAAAGCATAAAAGAAATACACAAGGCTTTAAAAGAAGGCGAAGTAACTAGTAAAGAATTAACGGAAGAATCTCTTAAAAGGGCACATGAATACCAAGATGAGTTAAATAGCTTTGTAACTATTTTGGATGATGCAACAGAAGAAAAGGTAACGGATAATATTTTGTCTGGAATTCCATGTGCAATAAAAGATAACTTTTCAACAAAAGGAGTTTTAACAACTGCATCATCAAACATTTTAGCAGATTACGTTCCAGTTTTTGATGCAACAGCAGTTAGTAAACTAAAAGATGCTAGTGCCGTAATGATTGGTAAAACCGTTCTTGATGAGCTTGCTATGGGAGGAACTGGAACAACTGGTCATACTGGTATTGTTAGAAATCCATGGGATCCTAAAAGAATGATCGGTGGCTCATCTGCTGGTTCGGCATCAGCTGTTGCTCGTGGTATCGTGCCTTACGCACTAGGTTCTGATACAGGTGATTCAATCCGTAAGCCTGCTGGTTATGGAGGTGTTGTAGGTTATAAACCAACTTATGGTTTAGTATCAAGATGGGGATTATTTGCGTTTGCTTCCTCTCTTGATCACGTTGGCTGTTTTGCAAAAACGGTTGAAGATGCCGCATACGTAATAGATAACATAAAGGGAATTGATGAAAAAGACATGACTTCATTCGATTCATCTAACATTAACATAGTAGAAAACTTAAATAATGACGTTAAGGGAAGAAAATTATTTTACATAAAAGAAATCGTTGATAATTTAAAAGATGATAAAGTATACTATGATAATTTTTTAAAGACTTTAGATTACTGTAAGGAATTAGGAATAGAAGTTAAAGAAGAAAGTATCGATGAGGCTATATTAAAAGGTATTTATCCATCTTACATGGCAATAAGTTGCGCTGAGGCAACTAGTAATAACTCAAACCTTACTGGTATTCCTTTTGGAAATAGAAAAGAAGGACATACTCCAGATGAGGTTATGATTAATACTAGAACGGAAGGTTTTTCAGAGTTAATTAGAAGAAGGTTCGTTATTGGATCATTCATTCTTCAAAAAGAAAATCAAGAAAAACTATTTAAAAACGCGCAAAGAATAAGAAGATTAGTAGTTGATAAAATGACTGAGTTATTTAAACGGTATGATGGTTGTATTATGCCAAATGCTGGCTCTATCGCACCATATTTTGATGAAGAACATGACCGTTTATCAGAAAAATATCTTTTGCTTGAAAACCATTTAGCAATTGGTAACTTCGGGGGCTTTCCATCTATTACCATTCCATCAGGACTTGTTGATAACATGCCGGTTGCAATTAACATAACTGGTCCTATTATGAGTGATGATGTGGTGTTTAATATTGCTAAAAAACTAGAAGAAAAAATAGGTTTTGTACCATTAAGCGTAAAGGAGGAAAAGTAATATGTATAAAGTAACAATTGGACTAGAAGTTCACTGCGAGCTTGAATCAAATTCAAAAGTTTTCTCTCCTGCGGTAAATGGCTACACAGAAGCGCCAAATAGCCACGTAGCGTACCAAGACTTGGGTTTTCCAGGTATCTTACCGGTTGCTAACGAAGAGGCCGTTAAAAGGGCTTTAAAAGTGTCTATGGCAATGAATTGTAAAACACCAGATGAGATAATCTTTGATCGTAAAAACTATTATTATCCAGACTTACCAAAGGGATATCAAATAACTCAGATGACCAAACCAGTTGGTATAAACGGATATGTTGACATTGATGTAAATGGAGAAATTAAAAGAGTAGACATTCATGATACCCACCTAGAAGAAGATACCGCATCATTAGATCATTATGACACTTATTCATTAATTGATTATAACCGTTCTGGTATTCCTTTACTTGAAACCGTAACGGAGCCATGCTTGCATTCTAAGGAAGAGGCTTTAACATTTTTAGAAACGTATCGTTCTTTAATCGTTTACTGTGGTGTGTCAGAAGCAAGAAGTGATAAAGGACAGATGAGATGTGACGTTAACGTATCACTTTCTGAAACAGAAGAATTAGGAAATAAAGTAGAAATTAAAAACATTAACTCGTTTTATAACGTCGGTCGTGCAATTGATTTTGAAATTGAAAGACAAACTGAAATACTTCAAAACGGTGGTGTAGTAGAGCAAGAAACAAGAAGGTTAGATGATGAAACTGGTGAGACTTTCCACATGAGAAGTAAGGTTGATGCGGTTGATTATAAATATTTTATAGAACCAAACATTGCTCCAACTCCTGTTACTTGCGAAATGCTAGAAGAAATAAGAAAAACAATTCCTATGCTTCAGCTTGATAGAAAAAGAAAATACATGGACGAGTACGGACTTTCACAGTATGATGCTGAGGTTTTGGTAAAAGTTAAAGAAGATTCTGATTTCTTCCAAGAGTGCGTTGATGCGGGTGCTGATCCTAAAAAGGCATGTAACTGGGTTACTGGAATGCTTATGGGATATTTAAATGAAAATGAAATAACGATAAAAGACGTACCAATAAAGCCAGTTATGATAAAAGAGCTAATTGATCTTGTTGATAACAAAACGATATCTTCAAAACAAGCTAAAGAAGTATTTGAATGTATGATAGAAACGGGCAAAGAACCAAACGTAATCGTAAAAGAAAAAGGTATGATGCAAATTACTGATGATAATGCTATTCATGATGTTGTTATGGAAGTATTAAAAGAAAACGATGAGCAAGCAAGAAGTTATAATCCTGAAAAAACAAGAATGATTGATTTCTTTGTTGGTCAGGTTATGAAAAAGACTCGTGGTAAAGCAAACCCAGCTAAGACAATGGAAATGTTAAGAGAAGAACTTGCTAATTATAATAAATAATATATGGAGTTTTAAATATGAAAGTATGTAAAAAGGTTTTACTTATAAACCCAGAAGATTCTAGAAGTAAGTTAAATTTCGATGGAATTATAGTTAATGAGCCTTTGGATTTAGAAATTATATATACAGCTTTAATAAAGAATGACATTAAGGCTAAGTTTTATGATTTTTTAACTAATGAAAAAGAAGACCTTAAAAGTGTAATTGAAGAATATAAACCGGATTTTATATGTACTACTGCAGTTATTAATCAAATACCATTTGTTTTAGAATATTTTAATATAGCGAAACATGTAAATAAAAATATTAAAACCATAATAACTGGGTCTTATGCAGAACATAATTATAGACAATTATTTTTAAATTGCATTGATTATATTTCTAGGTCATATGATCCTAATTGTATTGTTAATATTATTTCTGATGTAGATAATAAGAATATAAATGGTTTGTGTTATAAAGTTAATAATGTTTGGAAAAATAACAAGTTAAGTTATTTTGATATTAATAGTATTACTACCATAGATAGAAAACACTTTTATAAAAATAAGAAAATATATAGGTATTTGGAAATGGTTGGAGCATGCCAAGTTAGAACCTCTTATTCCTGCCCATATAAATGTAAATTTTGTTACAGAACGATTTTGAATAATAATAAATATGTTACTAAAGACATTATCAAAGTGGTTGACGAAATAGAAAGTATAAAAAGTGATAATATATACATTGTAGATGATGATTTTTTATTTAATAGAAACAGATTAATAGAATTTATAACTGAGGTAAAGAAAAGAAAAATACATAAAAAATATATATGTTATGGAAGAGTGGATTTTATATTAAAAAATAAAGATATAATAAAAGAACTTAAAGAAATAGGTTTTTATTATATTTTAGTTGGTTTAGAGGCTATAAATGATAATAATTTAAATAATTATAATAAACTAATAAAAAAAGATGATAATGTAAATTGTGTGCAATTTTTAAATGATATAGGTATAAATTGTATGGGAATGTTTATAATTGATTTAAACTTTAAAAGAAAAGATTTTAAAAATTTATATAATTGGATAAAAACTAATAATTTAAAACATGTTGCGTTATCGATTTTTACTCCATTACCTGGGACAAAACTATATAATGAGTATAAGAATAAATTAATAACTCAAGATTTAACTAAATGGGATTATGTTCATTTGGTTACAAAACCCTTAAATTTAAATAAACATATATTTTATTTATATTATTATTTATTAGTTATTAAATTATTTAAACTTGCAAAACGTAATAATGTATATGATTTTATTGACTTTAAAAAATTAAGAAAAAATTTCTTTGGATTGGTTGTTAAAGATTGAAAAACATATATGTTGTTTTGCCAAGATCTGAAACATTTATAGCAAAAATTGGAAGATTATTAACAAATTATGAATATTCCCACGTAACCATTTCTTTTGATGATAATTTAAAGGAGTTTTATTCTTTCTCTAGAATTTATAATGATGCACCAATTATATCGGGGTTTGTAAAGGAGTATAGAAGTCACTTGGTAAATAATCCTAAAGCTAGATTAAAATGTAAAATATTTAAGTTATCCGTAAGTGAAAAGGTGTATAAAAAAATTAAACTTTATTGCAAATCATTACTTTTGGACAAAACCTTATTATTTAATTATGTATCTATGTTACTTCTTCCATTAAATGGCGGAATTAAGGTCGTTAAATCTTATAATTGTACACATTTTGTGGCAGAAGTGTTAAGTATGATTCCATATATTAACTTAAAAAAAGAAAAATATAAATATAAACCAAAAGATTTTGAACTCCTATTACAAAAAAAATATTTTTATTTTGAAGGATATTTGAATATTGATGATAATAGGTATAATGATGATATATATTTTAATAAAGTTCCTTTAAAGAAAAAATTTATAATAAGTCTTTATTATTTAAAAGAAACGTTACATAGATTATTATTAAAAAAAGAATCAAATAATTTTGATAATAAAAAATATATGTAATTATTTTAAATTAATTATTAACTGATTTACAAGTATTTTTCTAATTTTTCAACATGATATTATACATATGTAAAAGCATATAAAAAAACTCATAAGCGCTTTTTGCTTATGAGTTTTTTTGTTAAAAGATTCGGTTTATAGATACACTTGCAGAATATAAATCATTTGGTACGAAATCAAAGTCAACATCAGAAGTGTTAATTAGTCTATAGCTTGCGCCAGGAAGGGCTTCAAAGATTGCGTTGCCGCTGATGGTTCCAGTATCACAGCAGGTTAGTTTATTGTGAGTAGAAGAGTGAGCTATTAATACGTCTTCTGGCCAGAATTGATGAAGTTCTATACCAAGTGTTTTTGGTTCACAGTCTTGCTCGCCATTATTTTTATTTCTTACGTTAACCCACCAGTGCATAGCATATATACCAGCTTCAGGAATGTAGAAATCACCAGTAGCAGGATTATATGTTATTTTATTTGAAATGTTGGTGTTTTGAAATAATAATGGTGTTTGTGTAGGAACGGTTGTATTTGATCTATCATGTACCATTGCATAACTGTCTAAGGTAGTTCCAGGGCCTGCAGGACCGGTAGGACCAGTAGCACCCGTTGCTCCAGTAGGTCCAGTTATACCTTGAGGTCCGGTAGCTCCGGTAGGACCAGTCACACCTTGAGGACCGGTTGCACCGGTAGGACCAGTCACACCTTGAGGACCAGTAGCACCAGTAGGGCCTGTTACACCTCTTGGACCAGTAGGTCCGGTAGAACCTTGACAACCATCACATCCCCTTGGGCCGGTAGGTCCGGTAGGGCCTTTTGGACCAGTAGGTCCTGTACAATCATTTACCAAGCATTTGATAACCTCGCATAAACAGTCATCTTTTTTGCATGGTTTTTTAATCATGTCATTTAAGTTTAGATTTTCTATATCGTTATTCATTTTTTATTTTTTTCCTCCTTTCAATACTAGAATATGTTGGTAACAAAAATATGACCGAGCGAATATAATATAGGTTATAGCATGATGATTATATAACATAGATAAGTTCGTTTTATCTAATTGACATTTAATAATTAAACAAGTTAAAATAAGATTAGAAAAAAATATGGAGGTGTTAATATGTTAGAAGGTAAAATTGCTGTTGTAACCGGTGGAACAAGAGGGATTGGTTTTGCAACGGTTAAGAAGTTTTTAGAAAACAATGCAAAGGTGGTTCTTTTCGGTTCTAAAGAAGAAAGTGTAAAAAAAGCCGTAGAGGAATTAAAAAAGATTAATGAAGGTTATGATGTTATTGGTTTTTATCCTAATTTGAATGATTTTAATGAGTTAGA
This sequence comes from Candidatus Aphodocola excrementigallinarum, assembly GCA_018714855.1. Taxonomy (GTDB): domain Bacteria; phylum Bacillota_I; class Bacilli_A; order RF39; family UBA660; genus Aphodocola; species Aphodocola excrementigallinarum. The sequence continues at coordinate 2,613 of DVMT01000030.1, read as the reverse complement.
AAAGGTATTTAACGAAATAAAAGAGCGTTATGGAAAGATTGATATTTTGGTAAATAACGCTGGCATAAGTGCAAGAGATAGTATCTATGATTATAAGCAAGAAGATTTTAACAAGATTATTAACTTAAACGTTAACGCGGTATTCAACTGTACTAAAGCGGTTTGTAAAATCATGAAAGAGCAAGGCGGAGGTGTTATTTTAAACACTAGTTCAATGGTTAGTATATATGGTCAAGCTGCAGGCTGCGGTTATCCTGCTAGTAAATTTGCCGTAAATGGTCTTACTAAATCTTTAGCAAGGGAACTAGGACCTGATAACATTAGGGTAAATGCTGTTGCCCCGGGTGTTATTTATACTGACATGATGAAAGACGTACCAGAAGAATTAATAAAACCAGTTATTGCTGGAATACCACTTGGAAGAATAGGTCAGCCAGAAGATATTGCAAACGCATTTTTGTTTTTAGCAAGTGACATGGCAAGCTACGTAACCGGAGAGATTTTATCGGTTGATGGAGCGGCAAGGAGTTAAAAATGGATAAGAATGTTTTAAGAAATTTATCATACGGTGTATACGTTGTAACAAGTAAAGATGATGATAGAAACGTAGGTTGTGTTGCAAACAGCGTAATGCAAGTAACCTCAAATCCAATGACGGTTGCAGTAAGTATAAATCATGATAATTACACTAATTCTTGTATTAAAAAAAGTGAAAAACTTGCTATTTCAATTCTAAAAGAAGATAGTGATACAAAAATAATTGGTGAATTTGGTTTTAAAACTAGTCGTGATACTGATAAATTTAAAAATATAAGCTATGGTATAGTAGATGATCTTGCGGTAATTGATGATTCTTGTGGGTACCTTATTTGTGAAGTAATAGATAAAATGGAAACAGATACTCATACTGTGTTTTTAGCAAAAATAACAAATGTTGATGGATACACTACCAATAATCCAATGACTTATAAATACTATCATGAAAAGTTAAAAGGAACGTCTCCTAAAAACGCTCCTACTTATCAAGAAGAGCCTAAAACTGAAGATGTTTCTAAAAAAAAGGTTCAAAGATGGCGCTGTAAAGTGTGCGGTTACATCTACGAAGGAGAAGAACTTCCTTCTGATTTTATCTGTCCAATTTGCGGACAACCAGCAAGTGAGTTTGAAAGAATAGATTAACTGGCCTTGGGCTAGTTTTTTTAAATTCAAAATGGTATATTAATAAAGAGGTGATTACTCTATATGTATGATGTTACTATAATAGGTGCTGGAGCATCAGGAGTTATGTGCGCGTTAGCACTAAAAGAAAAAGATAAAAACTTAAAAGTATTATTACTTGAAAAAAATGATAAATTAGGTAAGAAACTTTCCATAACGGGAAACGGACGTTGCAACTTAGGAAACATAAATAATGATATTTCTAACTTTAATAGCAAGTCAGATTTAAGTAATTTTAAAAAAAACTTAGAAACCAGAAATTTTGAATTTTTAAATAAATTAGATAATCTAAACAATTTAGAAAGCTATTATGATTATTTAATTCGCTTTGGCGTTTTGTTAACAAAAGAAAAAGAGTATTTATATCCATACTCGATGCAGGCAGTAAGTGTTTGTAAGTCCTTTGAAAGATGCTTGAATCATTTAAACGTAGAAATAAAGTATAATTATGATGTTTTAAATGTTTCTAAAAAAGCGGATGTTTTTACTATAAATAATGACATAAAAAGTAAGTTTGTTGTTATTGCAACTGGTGGAAAAACATATCCTAAAACTGGTTCAACTGGATTCGGTTATAATGTACTTAAAGATTTTGGTCATACTATTACTAATTTATATCCTTCTTTGACGAAGCTTAAAACGGATTATAAATACATAAAAGATTTGCAAGGAGTAAGAGTAAACGCTAAAGTTAGCTTATGTGTTAATGAAAAAATAGAAACAAAAGAGAATGGTCAGGTTCAATTTACCAGTGATTCATTATCTGGAATATGTATATTTAACTTATCTAGAAACGTTAAAAAGTATTTAAATGAAAATAAAACAGTTAAAATAGTAATGGATCTAGTGCCAGATTATAGTAGCTTCGAATTGCATAATTATATAACAAGTTTCCCATCATATAGTGTTTCCAATACCTTATCATGCATTATAAGTAATAAAATAGCTGTAGCAATTGCAAAAGAATTAAAATTTGCTAATAAAAAAATGAAGGAATTAACAGATAATGAGTTTGATGAGCTTTGTTTTGCACTTAAAAATATGTATTTCAATATCATAGATGTTGGTGATTTTAATATAGCGCAAGTAACTAATGGAGGCGCAAAGTTAGATGAATTTACTAAAGGCTTAGAGTCAACCAAGTGTAAAGGATTGTATGCGATTGGAGAGGTATTGGATGTTGATGGTAAGTGCGGTGGATATAACCTTTCTTGGGCATTTACTAGCGCTATAATAGCAGCAAATGATATTTTAAAAAGATAATGATTAATAATCATATATCTTTTTTTAATTGTTTAATATTCTAATTAATAGTATAATAAAATTATAAAGAATAGGAGAAGTAATATGAATGATGAGTTTAAAATGGTAGAAGTACCAGATGAAAATGAAAAT
>DVMT01000029.1 GCA_018714855.1 Candidatus Aphodocola excrementigallinarum | reverse complement strand
TAGCTTCTTTAGCACTCATAATAACCGTAACACCATTTAAAGTAACTTTTTGCATATTAACTTTTTGTTTTTTTGGTGTTGCATTTAAAGCATGAGAGCGATTATTTCCGAATAATGGTTTTTTATTAGATACTTTTTTAGCCATGTTTAACTCCTCCTTATTGTGCGTGTTTGCTTAATAACTTTACCATATTATGGGCAAATAGTCAAATTAAAATAGGAAAAAAATATTATTTGTAGTAAAATATTATTAGAAAGGAAAGTGATTTTATGAATTATGCGCCTTTATGGATAAAAACTGATTATTCTATATTATCTAGTTTAATAAAAATAGATGATTTAATAAAAGAACTTTCTTTGTTTAATATAAAAGCATGTTCAATATGTGATGATAACTTGTACGGGGTAATGGAGTTTTACAATAAATGTAAAAAAAATAATATTAAACCTATTATAGGATTAGAAGTAAACTTAGATGGTACGTTTTTACTATATGCTAAAAACTATAAAGGTTATCAAAACTTATGTAATATAAATACTTTAATAAGTGAAGAAAAGTTATCTTTTGATACTTTAAAAGGTTATTTAAGTGATTTAGTACTTGTTATTCCTTATTTATATAAAGATAAAAAAGAGTTGTTTTATAAATACGTAAGTGATATATTTATTGGTTACGAAACAGATGAAGAAAAAGAAAGTATTGATGGTAATAAAGTATATGCATCAAAAACACTTACTATAAATAAAGATGACATAAAATACTTAAAGTATTTATACAAAATAAAAGAAAAAGATTATGATTCTGTAAAAGACGTTAGCATGCTTAAAAACTTAAGTACTGATGATGTTAAAAACATATCTTATTTTTGCGGGTTATGTAATTTAAGTATTCCAAAAAAAGATGATTTATTACCAGTTTATAATGATGATAAAGATTTTGATGAAAAAAAGTATTTAACAAATTTATGTGTTGTTGGTTTAAAGAAAAGATTAAATAAAAACGTTCCTTTAAAGTACGTAGAACGCTTAAAGTACGAACTTAACGTAATAATAAACATGGGATTTTGTAATTACTTTTTAGTTGTATGGGATTACGTTAAATACGCTAAGAAAAATAATATTATGGTTGGACCTGGAAGAGGTTCTGCAGCATCAAGCCTTGTTTCATACTGCCTTGGAATAACTGATATAGATCCAATAAAGTATGACTTGTTATTCGAAAGGTTTTTAAATCCCGAGAGAGTTACCATGCCTGATATTGATATTGATTTTGATGCTGAAAAAAGAGATGAGGTAATTAATTACGTAGTAAAAAGGTATGGAAAAGATAAAGTATCAGGTATAATTACTTTTTCTAATTTACTTGCAAAGCAAGTAGTAAGAGACGTTGCAAGAATATTTGATATAACAACGTTTAAAATAGATAACTTACTAAAGAATTTTGATGATAAGAAAAGTTTAAAAGAACAATTAAATAATAAAATAGTTGTAAAATTGTTAAATGAAGATGATGAATTAAAAAAAGTGTATGATGTATCCCTTCATTTAGAAGGCCTTAAAAGGCATACATCTATTCATGCAGCAGGAGTTATTATATCAAGTAAAAAACTTTCTAATTACGTTCCAATCGCTTGTTCTGATGGTGTTTTTCTTTGCGGTTATACCATGAATTATATAGAAGACTTAGGACTTTTAAAGATGGATTTTTTAGGCCTTAAAAACTTAAGCGTAATAGATAAAATAATAAAAAGAATAGGTAATATTAAATTTAGTGAAATCCCACTTGATGATGAAAAGACGTATGAACTTTTTTCTAGTGGTAACTTAGATGGTGTATTTCAGTTTGAATCATCTGGAATGAAGAGCTTTATAGAAAGGTTAAAACCAGAGAAACTAGATGATTTAATCGCGGCTGTTGCACTATTTAGACCAGGGCCAATGCAAAATATTGAAAGCTACGTTGCAAGACGTCATGGAAAAGAAAAAATAACTTACATTCATGATGATTTAAAAGAAATATTATCTAGTACGTATGGAATAATTATTTATCAAGAACAGATAATGCAAATAGCTGTTAAGATGGCAGGCTTTTCCTACGCAGAAGCAGATGAATTAAGAAGGGCAATGAGTAAGAAAAAACAAGACGTATTACTATCCTTTAAGGAAAAGTTTATAAAACAAAGCATGAAAAAAGGATATACAAGTAAGACATCTAATGACGTTTATGACTTAATCTTACGTTTTGCAAATTACGGATTTAATAAAGCACATTCGGTTTCATACGCAATAATAGGATATAAAATGGCATATTTAAAAGTTCATTATCCTTTATATTTTGAAATAGAATTATTAAATAATAATATATCATCATCCCAAAAAACAAAGAACTTGATAAACGAGTGTAAGATGATGAATGTTGATGTAATCCCTCCAGTTATCAACATATCAACATATAAATATGAAATAAAAGATGATAAGTTAATTTATCCACTATCTTTAATAAGAGGGGTAGGTACACTTACCGCTAAAGAAATAGTAAACGAAAGGGATAAAAACGGAAGTTTCACATCTTATCTTGACTTTGTTAAAAGGTGTTATAAAATGGGTAAAGACGTAATAAAAAACATTATTTTATCGGGAGCTTTAGACGGTTTTGGAAAAACTAGAAAAACATTAATAGAAAACTTAAGTGATGCGATTAATTACGCAGAGTTATGTAATGATTTAGATGAGTCTTTAGTTTTAAAACCAGAAGTAAAAGATTATGAAGAATATACCAAAGAAGAACTTACGAAATATGAAATGTCAATATTTGGTTTTTACATAAGTAATCATCCAACAAGTAAATATATTACTGATAACGCGGTAACAACAAAAAACGTAGAAAAATACTTTGATAAAAACGTGGAAATGTTTTTATATTTTGAAAGAAAAAGAGAAGTAACAACTAAAAATAATGATAAAATGATGTTTATAAACTCAAGTGATTCATTTGGAACGATAGAACTTGTAATGTTTCCTAAGGTATATAATAAATACTTTAATATAGTAGTACCTGGTGTTTATAAAATAAGTGGAAAAGTAGAAAAAAGATTTTCTAAATTACAAATCGTGTTATATGATGTGGAAAAGCGTGAGTAAAAGAAGCAAGTTTTATCTGCTTCTTTTTAATTTATTATATTTTTTTTTTAATATTATAGGGGATTTTAAAAAAATATAGCTAATAATTAATATGAGGAAGTAGTGATTTACTAGCTAAAGTTTTCCAACCAAAAGAATAGAAAGGTTGGGTGATGCTTATGAGGTTTAAGTTTGAAATAAAGTTTACACCAAAATTAATCATCATATTACTTATAATAGTAGTCATATTGATTGTTATATAAGATAAGAAAAACAGAAGCTGGTAATAAAATCTAGCTCTGTTTTTCGATTGAAATATATCTGGAAAACAGCTAGTAAGCTGCTTCCTTACATTTATATTATATAAAAAAATAAATTTAATATCAATCTAAAAAAGATAGCTTATAAGAATAAATATTATAATATTATTTACATTTAGCATACATACTAAACTTTATATCATGTGATTATATGTTATAATTGAATAGGTGATTGTATGAAGATAGCAGTGGATATAGATAATGTTTTATCCAATTTTAATGAAATGTTATTAAAAGCTTTTTTAAAGCATGATAAAAAATTAAGAAATAAAGGAATAATAAATAAAAATGCTGATTATATAACTCGGGGTATGTTTGATTGGACTAAAGAAGAAACTGATGATTTTTATAAAAATAATATTGAAGACATAGTTAAAAATTTAGACGTAATAGACGGTGCTAAAGAATGCATTGATAAATTAAGAGAAGAAGGCTATAAAATTTATATTGTAACCGGAAGAGATAATGGCGAATATAAAGATTCAAAAAGCATGACAGAAGTTTGGTTAAAAGAAAATAATATTAATTATGATAAACTTATTTTTACAAACGCTTATGATGATTATGCGAAAGCCGGTGTTTGTTTAGATAATGATATCAATATTATAATAGATGATTCTGTGCGTATATTAAAGGCTTGTGCTAAAAATAAAATCACAACGATTTTAAAGGATACTCCATATAATAAGGACTGTAATATAACAAGAGCACATAATTGGAAAGAAATATATGAGTTTATAAAAAAATATAAAAAACCTTTAACAAACGTAATTTTAGATACTGATACCTCTAATGAATGTGATGATTCTTTTGCGCTTGCATACATGCTTAAATCACAAGATAGATTTAAAGTGAATGCAATAACAATTGCGCCATTTAGTCATTTATCTCATCATGTTACTGCAAAAGAAAGCCAAAACTTAAGTTATAACGAAGTAATTAAAATTTGTAATTATTTAAATTTTGATACTACTAACAAAGTATTTAAAGGTTCAACCAACTATATAAGTAATGGCTATGATAAAACAAATGATGCAGTAAATAAGATAATAGAAATTGCGTTAAAAAATGATAAGACTTATATAATGGCAATTGGTGCTTTAACAAACGTTGCCTTAGCAATAAAAAAAGAACCTAAAATAACAGATAAAATAGAAGTTGTTTGGCTAGGTGGACATAGCTTGCTTCAAAATAATAATTTGGAATATAATTTTAAACAAGATATAGATGCCGTAAAAATAATATTTAAATCGAAAGTTAAATTAACTATAATTCCTTGCAAAAACGTTGCATCTAATTTAAGAACATCAATATATGAATTAAATCATTATTTGAGAAATAAAAGTGATTTGTGTAATTATTTAATAGATAGATTTTATAATGATGGATATCATGAAGTGCAAGAAAGAAGAGTTATTTGGGACATCTCTGTTATTGCATACATGATAAATAAAGAATGGTTTACAAGTGAAGATATAAGTTGTCCAAATATTAAAGAAGATACGTCTTATGAATTAACTTATAACAATCATAAAATAACAATGATAAATTATATAGATGTTGATAAGGTTTATAAAGATTTATTTAAAAAATTAGGAGAGTAATAAATATGAAATTAAATGATATAAATTTAAATAACTTAAAAGTAGTTATTTTTGATTTTGATGATACATTAGCTATTCATAAAGATAGAGAATTTTCAAAACATCGTAGTGAAAGTGAAGAGAACTTTATAAATTTTTATTTGAATGCATATATGAACCCAAATTATTTTTATGATGAGATAGAGCCATGTACAAGATCAGAAACACTATATAATCTTATAAAAAAATTGAGAAATAAAAATATTAAAATGTATTGTTTATCTGCAATGAAGTTTTCATTTCATTTAAAAGCAAAACAATCTTTTATTAATAAACATTATGGTGAAGATATTGAGGTTATATCTACATCATTACAGGAATTAAAATTAAAAGGTGTAAAAATTATTCAAAAAATAAATAATTGCAATTTGGATGAAATACTATTTATAGATGATAGACAAGATGTTATTGAGCTTTTAAATCAGAATAGAGTAAAGGCAGTAGTTGTAAATGATATAGAGGAGGCATTATGAAATTAACAAGTAAAAAAGCAAAAGAAATGTTAGAAGAAGCAAGAAAAAAAACAAATGATGACGGATGGATTAATCATAGCTTGTGCGTTGGTTATGCAGCAGGTAAAATTGCCAAAGCATTAAACTTAGATGAAGAAAAAGCTAAAACTTTAGGGTATATTCATGATATTGGAAAATCAATAAAATTTAAAGGTCATGTCATGGAAGGATATAATTATTTAAAAAAATTGGGTTATGATGATGAGTATTGTAACGTTTGCTTAACACATTCATATTTAAATAACGATGTTAATTGTACTCAAGGTGAACCTGATAATATCCCTTTTAGAACGGAATTTATTAAAAATCATAAATATACAATTTATGAGCGAATAATTAATTTATGCGATTTAATGTGCACTAACAAAGTGGTTACTATGGAAAAAAGGCTTATTGATGTAATATCAAGAAGACCACAACATAAAAATATAGTTTATCACGTAAAAGAAGCTTTGAAATTAAAAAAGTATTTTGATGATTTATTAGGTTATAACGTATATGATTTATTTCCTGAAATAAAAGAAAATTTATAAAATATGAAAAATTTAGGGGGATTTTTAAAATTATAGCTAATAATTAATATGAGAGCAGTCTAAGATACCAAAGGTTAGTTATGCTTTCCTCATTTATTCTTAAAAAGAATGAAAGGGGATGATGTCTATGAAACAAGAAATGAACTTTCTTAAAGTAGTAGTAATCCTTTTAATTTTATTATTAGTGATTCTAATATTTAAAATATAAAAGAAAAAGCATACTTAACTATTTGGTGGGTAAGTATGCATTTTCTTAAAACTATGTTTTAAAGGAAAGCAGCTAACCTTACTAGGTTGCTCTTTCTATTTATATTATATCTAAAAATATAGATAATATCAATAAAAAGTAAAGATAAACGTAAGTTTATTTATAATTCTTTTAAAAATAGTCTATTAATGATAAAATGAATAAAGAGGTGATTATCTTGAGATTATCTTACAACTGGACGGATTATGAAATACTTGATATGGCAGATGGTAGAAAATTAGAGCGTTGGGGAAAGTATATTTTAGATAGACCAGATCCACAAGTTATATGGAAAGAAAAAAATAATCCAGAGTTATGGAAGTGCGCTCATGCTAAATATTTTAGAAGTAATAAAGGTGGAGGCCACTGGGAAAACCTAAGAAAATTACCAAGTTCTTGGCAAATAAAATACAAAGATTTGACTTTTAATATTAAACAAATGGGCTTTAAACATACCGGTTTATTTCCTGAACAAGCGGTTAATTGGGACTTTATGATGGACAAAATAAAAAACGCAAAAAGAAAAATAAAAGTACTTAATTTATTTGCGTATACCGGTGGTGCAACGGTTGCATGCGCATATGCAGGCGCGGACGTTGTTCACGTAGATTCATCAAAAGGAATGGTATCCTGGGCAAAAGAAAATATAGCATCATCTAATTTAACTGATAAATATGTTAGATTTATCGTAGATGATGTTACAAAATTCGTTAAAAGAGAAATAAGACGTGGTAATAAGTATGATGCTATTATTATGGATCCTCCATCATATGGAAGAGGTGCAAACGGCGAGGTATGGAACATAGAAGATAATTTATATGACTTAATAAAACTATGTGAAGAAGTATTAAGTGATAACCCATTATTCTTTTTAATAAATTCTTATACAACAGGGATGTCACCAAAGGTGTTAGAAAACATTTTAAGTTTAACAATAAATAAAAAATATAAAGGTAAAATATCATCTGGTGAAGTAGGCCTTCCGATGACGGATAGCACACTTGTTTTACCATGTGGTATTTACGGTTTATGGGAAGATGAGGAAAAATAGATTATGATAGAAGAATACACATTAAGATCTTTGTTAGAAAAATATAATATTAATACCGATAAAATAATTAATAAAAATAACAATATTTTAACATATGGTGAATATCAAGATATTGATGCGACTTTAAACTATCTGATTAATGAATTGGAAATTGATAGATCAAACATAGAAAAATGTCCTAGTATTTTATATAGAAACGTTGGAGATATTAAAGCAAACGTTAATTTTTTAAAAGATAAAAAAGTTAAATTTGAGGATGTTGAAACTTGTTTGCACGTTTTAAGTACTGATTCACAACAATTAGTTAATACTTATGATTATGTAGAAAAAAATTATGGAATTGATGTAATTAATAAAACAACAAGCATATTAAGAGTGACAAAGTTAAGAATTATTAGTATAGAAAACTTAAATATACTTTTAAAAAATAAAAATGATGTTATATCTGTTTCTATTGGTATTAATAGTATTGAAGAAATACAAGAGATAATAAATAGTAAAGAGTTTAAAGAGCATCCTGAGTTATTTACATCTACGACGTTAGCGCATGCTAAGTTAAAAGATATACAGGAGATAATAAATAGTAAAGAGTTTAAAGAGCATCCTGAGTTATTTACATCAGAGACGTTAGCGCGTGCTACTTTAAAAGAAATACAAGAGATAATAAATAGTAAAGAGTTTAAAGAACATCCTGAGCTATTTACATCTACGACGTTAGCACATGCTAAGTTAAAAGAAATACAAGCATTATTAGAGCTTCCATATTGGAAAGATGAGAAATATAGAAGGTTACTTACATCTTCTGTACTAGCTAATAGCAAGTCAATTATAAAAAAGTTACCAGTATTATTTAAAATGGCAGAAGATTATGATATAGATAATTATTTGAATGTAAGTTTTCTAAGAAAATCACCTAGTCAAAATTATGCACTGATTAATTATTTAATTGATAATGATATGCCACTTGTTATTGATTATAAATTAAATTCCATTTTTTCATATCAACCTGTAGTATTGAAAAAAAAGTATAATATAGATATCAAACAGTTAATGCAAGATTACCCATTACCAGTTTATGAAAATATAAAGTAGGAGATAAAAAAGAAGATTATGAATATAGACGAAATGGATATTAAAGTATTAAAGGAAAATTTTGATGATGAAACAATCAAAGAAATTGATGTGGAAAATGTAGCTGAAATTAATAAGTATCTTTTAGATAATGGAGTATATTATGCAAAGGATTTGTTTTTATCATCTTTAGATTTGTTTTTATTACCTAAAAAAGAGTTTATAAAAAGATTTGAAAAATTAAAGCGAAAATTAGATGATGATTTTGTGGATAAACTAGGAGAAGATTCTTCTTTAATTGAAATAATGTATGAAGATTAATGTTATATAAAATATTGGTGGTGTTATAATGAAGTTAAACGTTTTATATGAAGATAATCAGATAATAGTAGTTGAAAAGAAACCTAACGTTTTATCACAAAGTGATATAACAGGTGATATGGATTTACTAACGCTTGTAAAAGAATATGTTAAAGAAAAGTATAATAAGCCGGGAAACGTTTATATTGGTCTTGTTCATAGGCTTGATAGACCAGTCGGTGGCATAATGGTTTTTGCAAGAACTTCTAAAGCTGCGAAAAGACTAAACGAAGAAATTAAAAATCACAAGTTTAATAAAACTTACGTTGCGATGCTCGATGGTGTTTTAAAAGAAAATAAAGGTGAGTTAGTAAACTATTTATATAAAAATCCTAAAACTGGTAAAAGTAAAGTCGTTGATGAACAATTTGAAGGAGCTAAATTATCAAAACTTACTTATGAAGTGGTTGGTTATTATAAAGATAAAACAATTGTTAAAATAAATTTAATAACGGGTCGTCATCACCAAATAAGATTACAATTTAAAAATATAGGTTATCCGTTATACGGAGATCAGCTATACGGTAATAAAACAGGTGAGCAAATAAGACTTTATGCGTATAAGTTATCATTTATTCATCCAGTTACTAAAGAAAGATTAGAATTTAAATTATTACCAAAATGGAAGGAGATAGAAGATGAAACAATTATACATAGACTTTGATGGTGTAATATTAGATACCATGACTAGATCTTATGAAGAGTTGAATAAAAGAGGAATAGATTTAAAAGATCAAGAAAAAGTAATGGCGTTTTTTAGAGAACTTGACTGGAAAAAGCTAATAGAAGAAACAGAACCTATTAATGATAGTATAAATGAAATAAAAAAGATTTGTGCATCTAAAAAATTTAACGTATACATTTTAACGCACATTAATTCAACTAATGAGATGGTTGAAAAAATAAAATATTTACATAAAAACTTGCCACAAGTAACAATTGTTTCTGTTCCAAAGGAAATACCAAAAACGGAAGTTGTTAACGCATCTGCAGCCATATTAATAGATGATTATTCTGGAAACATAAAAGAGTGGCAAAAAAAGCTTGGCATTGGAATTAAGTTCGTTAAAGAACTAGAAGGTAGTGATTATCCTGAAATAACCCACCTTTCTGAAGTTATAGATATGTTTAATCAGTAGAAAGAATATTTTCTTTCTTTTTTAATATATTTATAATGACTAAAATATTAAGGAGGAAAAATTCATGGAAACACTTAAAGTTTCATCAAAGTCAAATCCAAGTAGCGTAGCAGGAGCACTAGCTAACGTATTTAGAGAAAAAGGCACCGTTGAAATACAAGCAATAGGAGCAGGTGCCTTAAATCAGGCGATAAAAGCAATTGCAATCGCAAGAGGTTTTGTTGCACCGTCTGGCAAAAATTTAGTATGCATCCCAGCCTTTACGGACATTGTAATAGAAGGTGAGGAAAGAACGGCAATTAAGTTAATCGTAGAAGCAAGATAGGCTTCTTTTTTCTTTTTTATATTGACGTACGCTTTAAAGTACGTTATAATTTTTATAGAAAGTGGTGATACTTATGAAAGAATATAAAATAACTGATGCGAGAGCGAACCTTTATGGCATAGTAAGTGATGTTAACGTAGCTTATAACCCGGTTAAAATAGTTAATACCAAGGGAGATAATGCGGTAATAATATCAGAAAGAGACTGGAATAGTATACAAGAAACACTATATCTTTATAGTATTCCTGGTTATGTAGAAAGTCTAGAAAAAGCATATGAAGAAACTGATTGGGAAAACGCTAAGACATATGATCCTAAGGATTGGCAGGAATAATGTATAATATAAAGTTCTCGAAGCTCGCGATAAAAGATAAAAAACTAATCGAAAGAAGTAAACTGCTTAAAATAGTTAATAATCTTTTGTGTAAAATAAAAGAAGATCCGTTTTGTTACCCACCTTCATATGAAAAACTTAATTTTAAATATAAAATGTATTCAAGACGTATTAATGCTCAGCACAGACTTGTATACATGGTAAATGAACCAAAAAAAGAAATATACGTAATTAGAATGTGGACACATTACGAAAACATAAAATAATTGTCTACGTTCTTTTTTTGTGCTATAATTCTATTTAGTTTAAAAAAGGAAGTTATTATGAGTATTTTTAAGAATGGAAAAAACATATTTAAAAGAATATTTAAAAAGAAATCAAAACTAGAAAAGTTTTATTATAAAAATGAAGAATTTATAAAGTATTGTTTAGTATCACTTGTTTGTACGGGTATTTTATACTTGGTGTTTTTTATTGTGGATTTAATAACTAATGGTAATTATTTAGTTGCAAATCTTTTTTCTTACGTTATTTCTTTTTCTGTTTTATACGTATGGGATCAAAGTATATTTAAAGCAAGACCAATAACTAAAAGAAGAAAACTAGAGCAGCTTACTAATTTTATAATTGTAAGAATAATAGGTTTTCCGCTTGATTCACTTGTTTTATCAGTGTTAATTAATGATTTTTCGATTGGAAACATGAAAGCTAAAATACTAGGCTCTTTAATTATGTTTATGTATAATTACATTACGAATAAATTATTTGTTTTTAGAAAGAATAGGTTAATATAAAATTAATTTATTTTTTTA
>DVMT01000028.1 GCA_018714855.1 Candidatus Aphodocola excrementigallinarum | reverse complement strand
AGTTAATTTATTATTCTCATCAAATTCAAGTTTAAATAATTCTGGTGCATCATAATTACCATCAAATATTAACTTATCATTAAAATATAAATTCATTTTATATTCCTTATAATCAGTAAATACAACTTTTGCTATTTTAGACAAAAGACAAGATAATGCAGTACCATGAGTTGCGATAAAAATCTTTTTGTTTTTATATTCATTTAAAACATAATTTAACGCATTAAAAATTCTTTCTGCAACCTCTTTTCTAGATTCACCATACGAAGGTTTATACGTTTCATCTTTTGCTTGACGTTCATAAAAATCTTCTGGTAACTCGCTATAAGAATTAATATTACCAAATTTTCTTTCGCCAAAATCATCATGTATTATTATATCTTTATCATTTTTATTCGCTACGTATTTAGCAGTTGCAATAGCTCTTACATAGTTACTTGATATAACAACATCAACATCTTGTAATTCTTCTAATTCGCTTAGTTTTTCAGCTCTTTTTTCTCCTTCTACCGAAAGTATTTGCTTTTCATTTTTAGTTTGAAATTCATCACCATTTTTAATTGATGGATACATGTTCATAGGAATAGAATGTCTTGTAATATAAATTGTTGTGCTCATATATAATCCTCCAATTTAATTTTATCAAAATAATTTAAATATTAATATTTTTTTAGTTTATATAGTAAATAATTGTGTAAAATCTCATATCAAAATAATCATTTATGAAAAAAATTATCAATCTTCTGATAATTTTTTTTAATTTTCTCTATTTAGTAGATAATCTGCAAAAGTGATAAACTCATCTTTATTAGAAACGTCCATATCATTAATTATTTCTATTCCTCTATCAGTGTATTCTTTTACTAATTCTTCTGCGTTTTTCTTTGCACCAAGCATATCAAATAGCTCGGCTATTTTTTTACTTTCTTCTTTCGTAACCGAAGGATTACCGTAGTATTTTTCAATTTCTTTTAATTCTTCTTTGTTTGCATGATCAATCGCGTACTTATAAATAATCGTTTGTTTTCCTTCTTTTATATCATTTAAGGTTTTACCCATTTTATCAGAATCTTGATAAATACCTAATAAATCATCTTTTATTTGAAAGGCAATTCCTAAATAAGTACCCATTTTTATTAATTTTTCTTTATCTTCTTTTTTAGCTCCCGCACTTGCTGCCCCAATCAAAACAGGTCCTATTATCGTATACCAAGCAGTTTTATTAACGTATATGTCATATATTACTTTCTCACTCATACTCTTATGATAAGAAATTGATTTTAAAGGAAGTTCAACGTCTACTATCTCACCATTTACCGTGTTGTGAAGTGTTTTAGAATAGATTTTTACTATCTCTTCTTTTAGTTCTTTACTTATGTTTGCGTTATTAATTATTCTGTATGATATGAAAAATCCTAAATCTCCAATGCATATTGCTTTAGAAATACCAATGTGTCCAGGATACTTACTGTTAATCGTTTGCATCCCACGTCTTTTCTGTGCCTCATCTATAATATCATCATGAATTAGTATTGCAGTTTGAAATATTTCTATGGCAGCAGCTAAATCTAAATAAGAATCATCATCCTTGCCAAACAACATAGCACCCAACTTAATTAAATACCCACGCACTCTTTTTCCAGATGATGATAACCTTTTAAGCTCACCAATTGATTCTTTTATAAACTCATTATCGCTATACTTTTCCATTTCTTTATCAAGAATTTCATTTATCTTATTTTCTATTTTATCCTTACATTCTAAAAATAAGTTTTTATTCATTTTAACATCTCCAAACTATGTACATAAATTATAACATATGATATAATTAGTTTCCACTAGAAAGGGTGATTTTTTATGGATCTTACAACTTTTATAATAAGACTTTGTATATGTTTTATTTTAAGTATTTTAATTGGTCTTGAGCGTCAATTAAGGCATAGAATGGTGGGTTTAAGAACGAATGTGTTAGTATGTATTGGTGCTTTTTTATTCGTTTATTTATCATATGGAATAGATGTTAATGATAAAACAAGAATAGCTGCTCAAGTTGTATCAGGAATTGGTTTTTTAGGTGCGGGCGTAATATTAAGAGACGGTAGCAAAATAAAAGGGCTTAACACGGCTGCTACTTTATGGTGTGTTGCCGCAATTGGAACACTTTGTGCATCAGGCTTAGTAATTGAAGCAACACTAGGCACCATATTCGTCTTACTTTCAAACATAATATTAAGACTAGTTTCACAGTATATTATGAACAAAGTAAAACAAAGTGCAAAAGAAAGATACACGATAAGAATAAATTGTAAAAAAGCAAAAGAAGAAAAAGTAAGATCAAACTTTGCTAAAATAATAGATAATAATGATTTAGTACTTGATAGTTTAGAAAGAAGTGAAATAACAGAAGAGGAAATAAAACTTAAAGCAATAATGACAACATCCACACCAAGTAAAGTAGAAATGGTAATAAATAAAATAAGTACTGATGCAGGTGTTGTAAGTATAACATGGGAACACGAAAAAGTATCTAAAAGCGATAATGAAGATTCTGATGAAGAATAAAAATAACGAAAAACTTACTTTTCCGTTATTTTTTTACTTTTTCTTGATGCTTCAGAAACTTTAACATAAGATGAAAAATATAAATATATAATAAATATAGTTACCAAAACAATTGAAACTGTATTATCAGTAAATAATAAGAAATCAAATAAACCATGCATTAAAATCGGTAAAATAATACTTAAGCAAATATTTTTTTTAGCTTTCCTATTCCAACCCCTTGCAAAATAACTTTTTGCAAGTCCTAAGTAATAACCTGATAATATTGCAAAAAAAGCATGAGCAGGAACGGTTATTAAACCTCTTAATAAAGAAGTTAATAAGCTAACATTATTAAATAATATTACCATTATGTTTTCCATCGTTGCAAAGCCAAGTGCTATAAAAACCGAGTAAACAATGGCATCATAAGTATAATTAAAATTCTTACCACGCCATGTAATAACATAAGTAAAAAGCCACTTTATAAGTTCTTCACAAAGCGCAATTATTATAAAAGATCTAAATAATATACTTAAAAAATTAGTTTCCTGTGAAAACGCAAATATCTTTTGCATATATATTTCTAGGAAAAGAGCAACACCCGTTGATAAAACACCAAACAAAAATAACTTTAAAAGTAATAAAAAAGGCTCTTTTTCTATTATGTCTTTTTTATAAATAATAAACCCTATTACAAAAGTTGGTAACATAGCAAGTAAAATTAATAGCTCTGATTTACCAAAGTTTAAAATAAAATCATTCATGCTAATCACCCTATTTTAATTTTATCAAAAAGAACATAAAAACACTTGAAATAATTATTAGTTTTCATAAAACTTTACACAAACTTTATAGTGTTTTATAATATCTAATATACGTAAGGAAGAAGTACAATGGAAAATTTAGAATTTTATGAAATTTATAATAATTTTAATAACGTAAAAATAGATTTTGAAAACCCAATTAATACCTTAATTAAAATAAATGGTCTTTTTATAAAAAATGGCCTTAGAAAAGATAGAAAAAAAGAAATAGACAAACTAAGAAAAGAAATAATAAAAATGTTTGACGCAAACAAAGATCATCTTGATATATACAGTATAACAAAATGCATTTCTTTAATGCAATTATGGCAAATATTTTATGACGCAAATCATAGAACATCAATTTTATTTTTCAAGATAGTAATGAATTATTTTGAACCAAATTTTAATCATATTGCAAAAACAAATAATGATTTCAATGATTTTTTTAGTATTCTTTATTATGATGATGAAGAGCCTAGCATTACATGCATAAAGAAAATAGAAAAATATATAAAAAAATAACTAGTAATATAATCTAGTTATTTTTTAAATAAACCATCATAAATATTATTAAAAATTTCTAAATGTCTTTTCTCATCAAGTATTATTCTATCAAGCATGTTTTTTATATATTTATCTTTTATTAATCTTTTATGATTTTCATAATTTTTAATAGCACCTTTTTCAGAATTAATATCAGATTTTAACATATCTTTTAAATCTGTTTTATAATTAACATTTTTAGCACTCCAAAAAACACAATCACCACGCTCTGATTCACATGTCTTGTAAACGGGTTCTTTTCCTAATAGCTTTATTGTTTCACCCAACAATTCCAGGTGTTTCATCTCAACTTCTGCTATTTCTGCGATTATTTCGGCAAATTCTTTGTTTTCTTTAGACTTATCAAAATGTTGATATGAATATTGCATAACAGCAGTCGATTCACTTACCACTCCTGCGTAATCCTGGCTTAAAAGATCAGCATAATAAGTGTTTTTTTCTTCTACCTTAACTTCTGGATAAGGTAAGTCTATTTTAACTTTCATTTTATCACCAGTTAATTATATTCATAACAAGTGGTATTTTTAACATATATATTAATATCTAAATAATAAAGTTAGTATTAAATCAATAATCATAATAATACCAATCGTTAAAGATAGTGCAAAAGAAGCCTTTTTACCCATCTTATTTATTAGTTTATCAATTAATGGTACAAATACATATATAAGTGCTAAAGCAGCGATAGCAAAGGTAAATAATGACCTAAAACACACATAACCATCAATATTTAAAAATAATCCGGTATAATCCCACCAGCGCTTATGATAGACTTCCCACATCCAAAGACCTGTTAAATATTCAACTACACCAGTAATAACAAATGAAAGTAAAAATACTAATAAAGGCTGTTTTTTGAATCTATTTAATAATAAGTAAATCAAAAGTGCACCTAATCCATATACCGGTAAATAAGGACCATATAAAAATCCTCTATTTACTATTATTCCTTCGGCTACATAATAAAATATTTCCTCATATATCCAGCCTGCTATACAGCCTACGAAAAATATTAAAAATAACTTACTAAAGGTTTTGGAAGACCATTTTCTTTTTACTACTTTTTTCATAACTACTCCTACTACTATACTAAGATAATATCATTAAATCGTATTTTTTCAAAGTAAATATTGATAATTTATAATGTTTTGTGTTATAATTTACTTGCCTACATTTAGGGGATTAGTTAAATGGTATAATAATGGTCTCCAAAACCACTGTTGGGAGTTCGATTCTCTCATCCCCTGCCATTATAAAAATAACTAGACAAATTTACTTGTCTAGTTTTTATTTTAAAGAATAAACAATTTTTATGCAGAATTGGAATTATATTCCAATTCTGTATAAACTTATCTTAGGTATATAAAACTTTTAAAAACAAAAAACCAAATTTAATTATCCTACTCCATGCTATATTAAAAGATTATTATATTAATAACATTTTATTTTAATTTTGAAATTATAAACATATTAAGAATTCTATCATCTTCAACCTTATAATTTTCTAATTTAATTTCATCATCATATAAATTTATTATTTCATATTTTTCTTCTTCTGAAAAATTAAAATATTCAAAATTTATCAGTGCTGAGCTAGCCGAATCGAACTCAGCATCTGGTTCTTCTTCACAATCAGAGTCTAAATTTATCAATTCAAAATCTTCATCATCATTAAACTTTACTGTAATCGAATCTTCTGAATTAATTTTAATATCAATAGTTCTTGCTATTCCTTCTATGTATTGAGAGTATTCAAAACTAATTGATTCAATATTAACGTGATAATCAAAAAGTGTTTTTTCTAAAGAAATTGCAAATTCTTTTATTTTCGGAAAATCTTCTATGTTATATGAGTTATTATTCTCAATAACTTTACTTTGAAGACCAAAGTTATCTGTATTATTATTTGCATCACTAGTACAACCTGAAATGAAAATAACGCAAATTATTACAATAAAAATTATTTTTAAATACTTTTTTATTCTCATAGTTTTGCTCCATACCAAAATAAATTGTTAAACTATTTTATTTTAAAGAATAAGTAACTTCAAATCCATTATCAGGATGATAAGTCCAGCTTACTTTAACATCAGCATTTTCTTCTTCTAAAGTACCATCCAACGCACGTGTTTGGCCCATTCTTTGAAAAAGAGCATCAGTAAACTCTAATTCTTTATTAACGTCTTCTACGTATCCCCATGCAACAGAAGAAGTATAATCATCAATGTCATAAGGATTTGTATCAATTTGCAAATAACTTCCGTCATCCGCCAATTCACAGTAATAATCATCACAATCTACTTTTTCAAATACCTCTTTTAAGTCCGGTTTATTTTTAACTGATGTAACTAATGCAATTATGATGCCTAATACCAATAATACAGCAACTACTATTATTATAATTAATAAATTTTCGTTTATTTTCTTCTTATTCTTCTTTATTTTATTTCCACAATGAATACATTTTTTTGATTTATCACTTATTTCTTTACCGCATTCACTACATTTTATTAATGCCATAATTTACCTCTTTTCTTTATTTCGCCTGAAATTTAATTGTTACTCCATTTTTTAATTCTATTTTATAACCAGATCCTAAATAAACATTATTATAAGTTTTAGAATAAAAACTGGAATCTCTAGTACCCATAATTTCATTTACTTCTAATCCACCTAATGAATCATATATAATTACGTTACCACCACCAGATACCGCAATTAAATCATAAGTACCACTTTCTATATCTACACCAACTGTATAATTGCCATTAGAAAGAGTTTTTGTTTTTCTGGCAATTTCTTCTTGCCTTTGTTTTTCGTTTATTTTATTTTCTATATCATCCAATTTTGTTTGCCAATCAGATTTATATGTTTCATAAAACTCATCAGTATACTCTTCTATTTTATCTTTTATACTTTGTAGTTCATTAGAATCAAGAGTACTATAAAGATTATTAATTCTATTGTTAACATCATTAACGTTATTTTGTTTTCTTGTGTTTATTTTAGAAATAACACTATCATATTTTTCTTTTATGATTGAAACACCAGCATAGTCTTTAACATTCCTTTGAATTTTATACATATCTGTCTCAGAACAGTTATCTAAATCTGTAAGCATATTATCTAATTTACTATTCAAATCGTTTAATAACTCTTCTTTTTCTTCTTTAATAGTTGACTCTATTTCTTTATTGTTATTTTTCTTTTCTTTATCTAATTCTTTTTTTGAGTAACTAGATTTATCATATTTATTTCTTCTTAAAATCTTTTTAAGCACGTTTTTGTATTCATTAATTTCTGAATTAGATGCATTTTCATTAATTTGTAATAAAACATTACCATTTAAATATAAGTATTTTTTATTTGGAATCTTTTTTACTATTTTGTCTCCAAAATCTTCTTTAGAAAAGGTTTCTTCATATTCTTCATAATACTTATTTAAATAGTCATATCTTAACTTAGCATCAGAATCATTTTTAAAAACCTCTATAGAAGCTGAAGCAGCAAGCCAATCATTACTTGAATGCTCTATATCTTCATCATAAATGTAGGTTTTTTCTACATACTCATGTTTTTCTCCAGCAATTTCATCTGGATCAACCATTTTATAGCTTTCTATACTGTCAATTTCTTTACTCATTTTCTCGCTAATATCAGTAGCAGATAAATTACTCTTCTTAAAAAACGCAAAATATATAACAATTATTAATAATAAAAGCAATATCGCACCAACAAGCAAAAATATTTTATCTCTACGTTCTAACTTATGATTCTTTTTTTCTTTTTTACTCAATACTATCACTCCTTTACTTAAGTATAACATTTTTATATTTTGCAGTAAATAGTTCATGTGAATATTTTGCAGTAAATAATATCATACTTGTAAATGAGGTAGTATTATGAAATTAGAATTTAAAGACTTAAGGGAACTATTAATCTTTAATATAAAGTATTATAGATACGTAAATAATTATTCACAAGAAAAGCTTGCTGAGTTAAGCAAGCTAAGCCCTAGATACATAACAGACGTAGAAAGAGGATTGCACTGCCCTACTATTCCTAAAATAGAAAGTATAGCAAAATCCTTAAATATAGAACCATACGAATTATTTATTAATACTGATAGAGATGAAAATATAATTAATAAAATGAAAAGTGGAAGACAATATAATCAAAAGTAATATTTAAAAACTCTTTTAAATATCATATTCATATAAAGTTGCATTTTTAGGTCTAAACGATAAAAAATCTGTATTCTCATCATAACCAACAATATTATAATGAAGTGCTTTTATAAAAGCAAAATGAGATACTATTAAAATATTCTTATTAGGATATTCTTTTTTTATTTTATTTAAAAATACTCTCGCCCTTCTTAAGCACTCTTTTATACTTTCTAATCCGTTAGAATCATCATTTTTATTATAATCCCAGCATTTATCTATTAAGTCCTGATTTATTTTTTTACCTTCATATGAGCCAAAACCTCTTTCTTTAAGCAAATCATCATAAATAATTTTCACCTTTCCTTGAGTTAGAATACTAGCCGTTTGTTTAGCTCTTTTTAAAGGAGATGAAATACATATATCTATATTATTCAAATCAAGCATTAAAGCTAATTCTTTAGCCTCTTTTATACCTTCTTCACTAAGCAAAATATCATTAGATCCTTGAAGAAGTCCTTTTTCATTCCAATCTGTTTTTCCATGACGTACAATGTATAATTTACTCATAATAATCACCTTCAATTTTATTATAACATTATATTTAAATATTTTTTATACAACGCCACTCTCCAAAACCAGTGTTGGGAGTTTGATTTTCTCATTCCCCCGTATATTAAAATAACTAGACAAATTTAATTGTCTAGTTTTCTTATATATTAAAGAAATTATCTATTCCAATTACACCATCATAATAATTATTCATAATTTCTATGCATAATTTAATCTTATCTTTTCTAATTGTTCCATCTTTTTTATAATCATTTATAATTTGTTTAAATAAATTATCATAATAGAATGTTATAGAACCATATTTTGATTGTACTAGTATATCAACTAAATCATCTATTTTTTGTTTAATATCTTCTTCCAAATTAGATAGCAAGTAATCATTTATATTTACATTCTCACCATCTATTTCCATATTGTCACCTAATACGTCAGCTAATCTCTTTTGTAATGGTAATTTTTCATTTTTTATGTCATTAATTAAATAATTTTTGTATTGTAAAGTTTTTTCCACAGTATATTTTGACATTTCTTTTTCCTTATTTTTAGTATCTTTTGGAATCAATTTACCACAAACAAAATCTTTTTCTTCAGTTTTATTAAATCCCAATATTTTATCAATTTTTATATATACATGTTTTTAATATTTTTTCAGAATCAAAACATTTTAAGATTTTTTTAAATTCATCTCTATTTTCAATTGACACAAGTTCTTTGCCATCTATGTATGCAATCATAATATTGTTTATGTCATCTTCATTAACCAGTAAATAATACTGTTTAGAATTATTATTCGCATTATCTACAACAATGTATTTTGCATTATTTTCTAATGTTATTTGATCCATTATTTCTAGTTGCAAGCTGTTCACCTCCAATATCATCATCTGAATACATTTCTACTCTTTTTGATTGTTTTAATATTTCATTATCTAATTTCGTTTTTGTACGAGCAGCAAATCTAAGAGAAAAATTCAAAGCTAAAGCACTTGATAAACTCACCAATAAAATTTCTGGAGATAATGAAAAAATATTAAATCCTAATTTGTTTCCACATATAGCAACACCCAAATTTAAAAGTTTAACAGCTAAAGCAACGCATATTGCAATTGATACCGTTCTATTTTTCTTAATAAATAGTTTTAAATTTTCTTTTGATGTATTTAAATAAACATGTGCCAACGAACCGTGTTTTTGAATATTTTTTATTGTATATCTTTTTTCTTTAACAGTTGAATTCATATCAGCCCGTTTATCTTTTCTTAAACCTATAGCCAACATTATTTTATCAATTTCTCTTCTTTTACTTGTTTGCATTCCTAATTCAACCAAAATTCTGGCACTCTCTTCTGAAATGTCTAAATATGCATTTCCTTCTTCAAATTCTTCTTTCATTTCATCAGCACCTTCGAATATTATTTTTGAATCATCTTTACTCAATTCATTGAATTCACTAATTATAATATTTGGTTCAAATGTATCCAAATTTCTTTCGAAGGAATATAATGTTTTAAAAAAATTATCATTACCATTTTCTATATAATTACTATACAATTTTTGTCCTTTATTAAGACAACGAGACATAAATTCACTAATGTAATTACTATCCAATTTTTTTTGAAATTCATTGATTTTCATACTTTCAAAAGAAATTATACGAGACAATAATAAAGTTCCATCATTTAACCTATAATCTATAAAGTCTTTAACTTGATCAGGGAATTCCATTAGATATGAAGAAAATTTATTGTTTTTATACATATACTCAATGACATCTATTTCTGACATACTTTTCATCCTATTTCTATATATGTCGATATAATTTGCGATTGAATTAGCAGATTCCGATTTTTCTAGCAAATAAAACTCTTTTGAAAACTCAGATCTATGTTCATTAATTGAAGTTATTAAACTTTCCACAAAATAATCTTTGTTCAAAAATTCAACTAAGTCTTGCTTTTGTATTTTTATAAAAAAATATGGTTTTGAATTACTACCTTTTTCTTGATTATAAAATATAAAATAATCATCTGTTATTTTTATCCTTCCATGAGAATTTGCATCCCTTAAATACTTCAAAAAAATTGGAACAGGAATATGCTTACAAGTATATATATCATACGGCATATTTTCTATATTATATGTATTATTTAATTGAGAAAAAATTGAGCTTGAATAATCTCCCAATAGAGTTTTCCATTCATTGTTATATGATAATCTATCCTTTTCTGAATGAAATGTTATATTATATCTTTCAAAGAATATTTTTTTTGCTTTATCTATAAATTGACTTAAATTTTCAGTAGAATTAATTTCAAATTTTGAAGCATCTATAAATGATGTCTGAGTTTGCATAAAAACATCAAAAATACTTTCTTTGTTATAACACATAAGTAGGTTCAATAAAATTATTATACTTGAATCACCTTTTATTTTACTAAATTCATTTTTGTCAACAAAAGAAATTGCTGATGAAATCAACTTTTGGGCCTTGTTATTTTCATTAAGAACTTCTATTTTTTCAAACAACTTATTTATATCAGAGACATTTACTTTTATACTAAACCATGATTTATTATCAAATCGAACTTTCTTAATACCATCTTCAACAAAAAAAATTATTTTTCCACTTTTATGAGCAAAAGAATTTCTGATTTGCTGAAGAAGTAATTTTTTTCCTTTTAAAGATTTCAAATCAAGATTTCCTTTCAAATCACATATATAATCCAAATTTTCATTATCTAAGATTTTTTCATTTATATTATGATCACATAAAACATCTAATGATAATCTAAGATATAGCATTACCGCTTCTTTATTTTGTATTAATGTTTTTTTATATTCTTTATTATTAACCATTTTAGGTTTGTAGTTAATTAAATCCACATATTTCAATAATAAAACAATTAATATATTAATTTTTGATTTACAATCATCACTATCAATATTATCAAACACATTTAATAGCTTATTGTTCTTATTACTGAATATCATGTTACCACCCTTACACCATTATTTGTTAAATTATAACATAATTAATATCTCAAAACAACTATTCACCTACCTTATAACATTATTAAGATATAATTGTTTATACATAGCAATGCACTATAGTTAAAAATATTGCCATTTTTTTCCATTTTAAAAAAAGTGTTCTATCAAACAAATGTTTGTGTTATTATATTGTTGGTGATGAAAAATGAGTATTTACTTTTGCATTGATCTAAAAACTTTTTATGCGTCAGTAGAATGCG
Source organism: Candidatus Aphodocola excrementigallinarum (assembly GCA_018714855.1). Taxonomy (GTDB): domain Bacteria; phylum Bacillota_I; class Bacilli_A; order RF39; family UBA660; genus Aphodocola; species Aphodocola excrementigallinarum. The sequence continues at coordinate 26,528 of DVMT01000028.1, read as the reverse complement.
TATTAAGAGGTCTTGATCCATTTAAGACAAATCTAGTAGTTGCAGATAAAACACGTGGTCGTGGTGCAATATGTCTTGCGGTTAGTCCTAAACTAAAAATGCAAGGTGTTAAAAATAGATGTAGATTATTTGAAATACCCAAAAACATAAAATATATAATTGCTAAACCAAGAATGAAACGATATATGGAGTATTCCGTTTTAATCCATAAAATATATTTAAAATACGTAAGCTCTATAGACGTTTTTCAGTACTCCATTGATGAGGCGTTTTTATGTGTTACACCATACTTAAAACTATATAATAAAAGTGCTTATAATCTTGCTAAAGAAATAATAGGAGATGTAAAAAGAAAAACTGGTATTACCGCAGCATGCGGAATTGGCACCAACCTTTATCTAGCTAAAGTAGCGCTTGATATAATGGCAAAGCATAATAAAGATAACATTGCATACTTAAATGAAGATGAATATAAAAAGAAATTATGGTATCACGAACCTTTAAGTGACTTTTGGCAAATAGGAGTTAAAACCGAAAATAAACTTAACAAACTACATTTAAAAAACATGCATGATATAGCTTTCGCTAATGAAAAAGTATTATATAAAACATTTGGTATAAACGCAAAACTCTTAATCGATCACGCAAAAGGAATAGAACCATGCACCATAAAAGAAATTAAGGCATATAAACCAAAATCAAATGCTATATCAAACAGCCAGATACTAGATAAAGACTATGACTACAAACAAGCTAAAGTAGTACTTACAGAAATGATTAGCAGCTTATCTTTAAGATTATCAAAAGAAAACTTATTTACTGATCACGTAGGTTTTTTCATAGGTTACTCTAAAGATGAAGCACCAGGCACTAAAGTTTCTAAAACGTTAGATGACCAAACTAATAACACAAGCGAAATAACGAAATTACTGTTAAGTGAGTATGATTACGTGATAAACACAAAGTACAAAATAAGAAGAATAAGTGTATTTTTCACAAACGTAGGAAAAAGAAGATTTAAGCAGCTAAACATGTTTTCTAATGAAGAGGAAGATAAAAAAGAAAATAAACTTTCAAATATTATAAATGAAATAAAAGAAAAGTATGGAAATGACTCCATCTTAAAATGCATAAGCTTACTTGATTTTGCAACACAGAAAAAGAGAAACAAACTAATAGGAGGTCATAATGCAGAGTAATTTAAATAGAGCTAAACAGTTTTTACCATTCGATTCTTTAAAAGGATTTTACGAGTTAATTGAAAAAGAGGAAAAACAAAAAGATAATAAAAAAGAGCTATCAGAAGACAGCTTAAACGATATTAACAAAACGATATTAAGTATTAATAAAAATGATAGTGTATTAATAAAACACTATCATAACGTAAATTATATAGAAACAATTGGCAAGGTTAAAAAAATAGATAAAATAAATAAAATCATTTACTTAGATAACACTAAAATATCGTTTGATGATGTTATTAACATAGATTTTATAATTACTAATAAAATATAGTTATAGTTCTATGATGAGAAGATGATTTTCCAATGTGTTCTCCATATTGCCATAAAATACTATCTAGAATGACAGAATCAATGACTTTATCATTTTTTAAGAGTTCTTTCCTTAGCATTTCTACAGCAATTATCATATTAGCTCTTATTTCTATTTCCATTCTACTGTTATGCCTTAGTAGTATTTTTGAATCCACTTTTTTTGAAAGAGAACTATTATATTCTAAAATTCCAAACCCTCTTAAAAGCTTTGGAACAACATAATCAGCGCACGCAGTTAAATTAGATATACTCTTTATATTCTCTCTAATTTTAGGTACAAGAGTATAATAATCTCTTACTAACAAAGTAGCTCTTTTATAAAATCTAATTTTCCTTAGTTTAAAACAGCTTACATCATTAAAGCATGGAAAAGTTTTAACAATATAATTTAATAATTCAACATCAGAATTAATGCGATATATTTCATCAAAAAACTTATTACCCTTTTTTTGTAATGTTAAAGATACTTCTCTAAAATTTTTATATCGTTCTTTTAAAAGAGAAATAGGTTTGTCTAATGTTTTAAAAATACTACAAAATTTATCATATGTTATTTTTTTTAAGTTTTCTATATCAAACATATGACTGTTCTCCTCAATAGCTCTTTGCATTGATAAAAACATAGCAACAGAACCATAATAAATTTTATTCTTGTATTTTATCTTCCACTTTTTTTCAGGCCAAAAACAGAAATTAATTGATTCACATAAGAGCATGAAAACAACCATTTCATTTTCCGTTAGCTTATTTGATAAACCCTTTTGTAAATGTTTAGGACAATCTATAACTAATTCAGATGCAAGCTTTTTTATTTTTTCCTGGTTTATACATACATATTTACTATTATTAGCAACAAATTCTATATTTTTTAATTGATTCATGATTATTTTATCTCCGGCATATCACAGTCAAATAATACATGCTTAAACTTCTCTTTGCCTTGCTCTTTACATAATTCTTCGTATTTATCATCCCAAGAAAGTCTATATGAATCTTTATAATCCAATTTAAGAAGTTCTACGTATTTATCAACGACTTCTTCAGCTTTATTATCAAAGGTTTTGGCCTCTATTTCCAAAGCTAAACCAAACGGATATTCATCCAATGCTATTTCAACCTCTGAATTAGTGAAAGTAGTTCTAAACCTTTCATAGCTTTCTACTTCCTCCATATGTAATATATTTTTGACTATAAACATTAAATTATCATATTCAGAAGGTTTTATTGTAAGCTCAATTTCTTCCTCCTTGTTAATTGAAGACTCAAGCGTTATTGGTAATCTTCGTTTCCAACTTAGCATACACCTAGAAATATTTTTTCCCTTAGTTATTCTAATTCTAAATCTCCCATCTATTTTTTTAGAATAGAAATTGTATTTAGGGCTAGGATGATTAAATTGAGATGTTTTTTCATAATTTCTTCCATTACATTTTAAAGTTGAGATCTTATTTAATAGATTTATTTTATTATTATATTCTTTAATTGGATAATAAAATCTTACTTCGTATTCCATAATACACCTCTTTCTATTTTAATATATTAAATATCTTTAATTCTTCTTCGATTATAGCATTAATATCTGCAAATCTCAAATTATAATCGGTAAAATTCTCATCCTCAAATCTTGTGTCTGTAACTTTATTTAATAAGACCTTGGGATTTGACTTTATTATTTTATCTAAAAATTCTTTTATATCTTTCTTCTTACCAAATACATCCAAAACCCTATTATCAATTGTTGGTATTCTTTTTATAAAGACCTTAACACCTGGCATATCAAATTCAGATATAATTGTTATCATTTCAACTCTCTTTACATAGTCATAATTAGGATTTTCAAAATATGATTTTAAACTTGAAACAGTTACTTCTTTTTGAATTATTTTATTTTTATCTTTGTTAATTATTCTTTGTTCTGCATGATGTTGTCCTTTGAAAAACTCAGAATTATCATCTCTAATATCTAAAATTTTACTTGTTCTTATTTTAACTATTTCATTACTATATTTATTCTGAAAATAATATAGTTTTTCTAAAGAAATTCTATCAAAAATATTTTTCCCTAAAACATTTTTGATAACTTTAAATATAGATGTATTAACTCTACAACAAAAATTATTTTGTATCTTAATCGTGTTATCATCACCAATATAATACTCTTTCTCATCACCACATATTATTGTATTATAAGCATTTAATATTTTCTTTTTTGAAACATTATCAAGATAATAATTTTTATCATATTTTATCTTATTTACAATACTTACTAATGTAGATAACGTTCGTTCGTTATATTGTCTATCAATAATCAACGATAGAATTGTATCCAATACTTCTTGCGAAAAAGCATGCGTACCATTTAATATTTTTATTAAATACTCAGACAAATTATTGACATTTATTGAATTACTATTATATTCTTTATAACCAATAACATTTAATCCTGTGGTTTTTATATCATCTAGTTTTCTTTGACTATCAGTTAATAATATAAATTTATTTTTTTTCAAACCTAAATTCTTTAAAATATCAGATATAATTTTATAATTTCTATTATCCTGAAATTTCTCATTACCTAATAATAATTTTTGAGCATCATCTCTATTTTTAATGCCAATATACTTCCCATCTTGGGTTCTTCCAGATACTTGTAATTCAAGTTCTTTAATTTTATATGGCAATCCCCAGCCCTGAGCTTCTTGTGGAATGTGAATATATATACCATTATGTTTTGAAATGAGTTTTATACTATCTAATCTTTGTTGCTCACAATCACAATGTGAGTCTCCATACATCCCCAACAAACACTCACATTGAAGTCTTAAAAAAACATCTTTTTTATCAAATGCTTTTTTAATAATATTTCTATAATTAACATCTTTATTCAAAGTGGCAAAATTTATTTCTTCACTTTTTATAAATAATATTATGGATTTTGATGTTAAGTTGTATTCACTTATCTCAGACTCATCTGCTTCATAACAAACAACAAGAATATCACTATTAAATAGTTTATTGTTATTTTGCAAATAAAATGAATATTTATCTTTCATGTTTCATCTCCTTTTTAATTTCAAATACATTGTACATGTATTATTTTCTGAAAATATATTTTCTCTCTCATACATGTTTTCCATTGGCAAAAAAATTGTATTACTCTGAGAATTAATATAATCAGATAACAATTTATACATTGTAATTAACCTATCATTTCTAAATAACATTTGTTCCTTTGAAAAACCTAATTTATTATAAAACTTTTCATTAAACTTTTTAAAAGATTTATACGTTCTAGGATTTACTTTCTTGACAAGATTATCATCAATGTACCCACTAATACTTTTTTCCTCCGAAAATATTTCTAAATCAGAAGCATTTTTTACATATATTTCATCAAAATATTTTTTAGCCTCTTCGTGAAACAAATATCTGTTATAATCCATTTGAATCATCCATTTTGAATTTACTTCATAATCTGTATTTTCTAGAAACACATCTGAATAATAACAATAAATTAAATTATCTACCTCGTTTTCTTGAAAAAAAGAGTTGATATTTTTTAATTCTGCCAATTTCCATTTTGTTGTATTACCCAGCCTATCTTTATACCCGTCTTTAGTATACCCTGGGCAAAAAAGAGATAAAAACGTTAATTGTTTATTATTCATTAATGAATCAATGATATATTCAAAATATAGTTTGAAATCTGTTTTTCTATTATAATTAATATCAAAATAACAAAGACTACTTAAATATATATTCCATAGTGTTTTAAATACATTTTCATCAATTATTATCATTTGCCTATCTTTATATGCAATTTTTTTGTTTATCATAGCAGCAATAAGCGCTTTACAAACTATAATATTCAATTGATCGCCTTTGATTTTTAACATATCAATTAAATCTTTTACATAAACCTTTATCATTTCAAATATCCCTTTGCATATACATTATGCGAATGTATAGATTCATAATTTTCCATTTCTGCAATTATTTCTGAATCCTTATATTTTCTTTTTAAATTAAGTAATACATCTCTAATTAAGTCCTCAGAAAATTTAGGATTTTCATAAGCAGTTTCAGTCATATATTTTTCATCTTCTCTTTTAACAACCGAAAATACGGGTGCACTAAAGCATTTTTGCAAAATATTAGCTACATCTTCTATCAATAAATCATCTTTTGCATCAACTATTGTAGATTTTAATAAACATCTTTGACTGTGAGCCCCATATTTAGAAATTTTTTTAGAACTAGGGCAACACATTGCACCATTCATTTTTAAAGATACATCTTTATAAATTGTATTATTTTTTAACATTACTTTCACCTCCACCTCAGAATCAATATAGCTTATCTTATTAGTAATAGGAGATTTTGTTTCTATTAATGTTGGAAAACTAACGGTTAACTCTATATCTTTTTTTTCAATCCTATCAGCTAGAGCTTTTATTATCGTAGAAAAATCTTCTAATTTAAGAATTTTGTTAGCTAACAACTCATTTAATACCTCAATAATTCTACTTAAATGTGCCCCTTTCTCACTACAGCCAACACATACCCCAGAAATTATTGATGCAATAGTATTATAATCATATAACGACCTATAGCAAAAAGGTAATCTAAAATTATTTATTCCTACTCTTTCTATCGACACATTTCTTTTTTCTATATTGTTATGAACATCTTCCATTTTAACCTCCTAATATTAAGGCAATAAAAAAGGTGGCAAAAACACTTAAAAGTGTTTGCCACCATGAAAATACTGCCACCATTTGGGCAAACACAATACCCAAATTGATTAATTGTTTTTAAAATACAATATTTTACAAATATTGTCAATAATTTTTTTAAATTTCTTTTTAAAATTATTCTTATTTTATTTATTATAAATAATTATATAAATGATATCAACTTCTTGTTGTGCTATTCGTGCAATAAATATTTAGAGTGAAATATATACATAAACGTTCCTAATATACTGATTTAAACTGCAAATAAAACTATTTCCGTTGGGAAGATTATACTACCATAACATCTTAGATAAAACTTATAAGACGAATCCATATCATTAATCATTAATGGTATTTTATATAAATCTTCATGATTATGATAAACGGATATTAATAGTTTTGGATGTTCGTTTTTAATATGGTTTTCACATCCCTTTAAAGCTTTTTGTTCAGATCCTTCTATATCCATTTTAATTAACGTTACTTTATCTTTTATATCATTATCAATCGTGGTTGCTATAACTTCTTTATCACCAGTTTCTTCTATAGTGTTAGCAGATGCCCCAGTTTCGTTTTCATTTATGTATAACACGCCTTCATGATCTGATGTCGCTTTATTAACAAACTCTATGTTTTCATATTTCCTTAAGTTACCTTTTAAGTTTTCAAAAGTTTCTTTAGTTATTTCATAACAATATATTTTCTTATAACTATCATCTCCAAAGGTATTGATATAATTTAACATAGTATCTCCCGTATATGCCCCTAAATCAACTATTACCTCATCACTACTAGGTTTTAATATATCTAAATCTAAATATTGTGCGTAGTTTTTTTCTAACGAACTTGCAATGGTTACGAAATCAAACCTATACCAGTTGCTTAAAATGGCGTATAAAAGCTTTTTAGAGCGATAATCAGATAGTTTATCATATATAAATACATAATCATCTATATGCTCTTTTAGTGATTTAGCACGGTTATATAACTCTTCGTATTCTTCATCACTTCTTTTAAGTTTTCCCCAGTAACCAAAGTTTGCGTAATAATCTTCTAATGACTTTTGTGTCTCTAGTGGGATTTTAAAGAAAGCATCTTTTATATCGTTAAATACCTCCTCTAAAGATTTATTTTTTATAACACCCGCTAGCTCATTAAACTCCTTATCTATAATATTCATTTTATCCTCCTTTTATTAACTAAGATATTATATGAAAATAAAATGAAAGTAGCATAAAAAAATAAAAGATAAAGAAAACTATCTTTTATTTTAAATTAACATAATATAAGGTGTTGCTATCAATATCAAAAAAGTAAATCATATATTTATGTTTTCCACGTTCGTTTAAATAGAAGTAATCTCCTTTTGATATAACCCCTTCATCAAAATCGTATTCGTTTTTTCTATTTTCTTTTTCCATTAATTCTTTAACGTTTGTAAAAATATCTTTAATTTTATTTATGTCTTCTTCTTTAACAACCTGGTAAATATTATCTTTTAAAACTGAAGATGCACTATTATAATAATACTTGCCATAGTCTAAGTAATTACCGTTAGTGTTTCTACCAAGCGCTTCATAAAAGTCATAATATCCTTTAGGTACGTTTGCGTTTTTTGAATATACACTGCTTATACCTGATATTACGACATAAACTATAACGAATGTTATAACTATGAACGGGACCGAAAAAAGTAGTCCTAAAGTTATCCAAATAAGTTTTTTTGTCTCTTTTTTTACATCGATATCCATAATTTATTCACTAGTCCTATAAACCAATCATTACAAACGTATAAATTAAGAACGTAGAAAATCGTCATTACCATTAAAAACTTTATTCCGTCATGATTTAATCCTTTTAGTATTTTTTTAGCGACTAACATAAACAAAATAAGTTCCATGGCCAAAAATAATATTACTTGTAATCTTAAAATGGTAAATCCAAAACGTTCTATGTATAAAAACATTCTATAATAAGAGTTAAAGATCAAAAATGCCGAGAATACAACCAATAACAATACCAAGTTTTTAGTTAACTTACTTTTTTCTATGTTCTTTGTTTTATACATTAAATAAAGTATTATAGAAAAGTTTATTAACGTTACGAACAATAACTGGAAAAACCCTTCCCTTGCGTAGCTTGAGTATATATAACCATCAGGTATTTGTAAGAAGTTTCCGCATAACTTTGATACTTCTGATATTAAAAATAGCACAAACACGAAGTTCACCACTGATAACATTGAAATAACAATGGTATTATCAATGAATTTATACTTGGTTTCCTTCATTTTTAAATTTCTATTTCTTAGTAAGTTTATTCCTATACTAAATAATATTATAAAATATATAACGAACTTTATTATGTTTCCTAAGTTAAAGTCAAAGGAAAATAGTATTTTATCCATGAACTCACTAAAATAATCATCCGCACTAGAAAGCAAAAGAATAATAATTACGGAAAATACAAGTCCTATCAGGGTTCCCGCGATCACTTTTAATACGTTTCCCATTTTTCCACTTACGCTTCTAATTTTAAGATATTTAAAATTTTTAAAAATATGATGTGGAAAAAGTTTAAACATAAAGGAAATGTTTTTCAAAGACACCACGTAATTCTTATTGGTTAACAAGAATAAAAACGTTGATATTAAAATTGGTAACACAATAAGGTTTAATATCATGTTAACCTGTGCAATCTCACAGTCAAAAAATCCTAAAATTACGTTACTAATCAAAATAAGAATGATTGGTATTAACATAAAGTATGCTTTTTTATTAACATCTTTATCATCCATTACCAATATGATGCTGCATAATAATAACGCTAAGAAAGGAAAACAAACGTTTTTAAAGTACCAATTTACATCTAGACTTCCTATTATAACTATTAAAATAGCAGATATTAAAGGAACAAAAATGCTATCTTTTTTTATTTTACTTTCTTCCATCTTCATCACCTTTATACTCTAGTATGTCACTAGGCTGACAGTTAAGAGCTTTACAAATTGCTTCAAGCGTAGAGAACCTAATCGCCTTAGCTTTATTAGTTTTTAAAATAGAAAGATTAGTTGTTGTAATACCAGTTTTTTCACTAAGTTCGTTTAATGACATCTTTCTTTTTGCCATCATAACATCTAAATTAACTATTATCATACCCATCACCTACACCGTTAAGTCCACTTCGTTTTTATAACAAATAGCAGCTTTTATAACCTCCGCTAACAAATAAAAACTAAGAGATATTAAAAAGCATAAAACCGCTACCACAAACGAAAGTAGAGTTGGAATGAAAAATGATTTTATAATAACTATCAAAAATAAAATCATAAACATAACCGCCATTACTTTTAAAGACATTTCTATTTCCTTTCTAAACGGACTTTTTTTATAAATAACGTTAAATAGTCCAATTAGTTTATAAACGATGAACAAACAAATTACGTAACACAAGTAAAACGCTAACCGATACCATATACTATGAGCATCAAATGCTTTTATACTAGCATCCTTAAATAGATCATATAAATCTGGTAAAAATACCAATCCTATAACACCAAGTATTAAAATAATTATTAATATAATTGATATTACTTTTGCAATAACACTTTTCTTCAAATTTCCTCACCTCAAGTAAATTATATGATTTATATTATCATTTGTCAATATATTTTTATCGATTATCATAAAATTATATATGTTTTGCATTTATATATTAACTATTACATAATCATTTTTAATGTTGACTAATACATTATTAGTGCTATAATATATCATCACAAAAGGGGAATATCATGGATAAAATAACAAGATTAAGTAAAAATGAATTTAATAACTTATTAAGAAAAGCAAAACGAATAGGAGAAGCATCATCGGAAAGCATCATATATGATTTACGTAATGGTTTTATACTAAAAGACTTAATGGACGAATCACTGCTATACTTTAAATCACCCGAAGAAATGATCTATAAAGAAGAAGATTTATTAAGGTTTAGCGATGTTGATGTTAAAAGTTATTATTTCACAAAAAGTGTAATGTACGTTGATAATGATTTAAGATGCGCTATAATGAGAAAATGTAATGGTTACGTAGTAAATTACATAGATCCTCTTTCGGTAACGTTATCATTACTTTTAAAAGCCATCGATGATTTTACAGAAGACACTAAAGAAATTAGCAAACAACATATTTTAGGATATGATATGTTATCAAACTTCATGTTTGATGGTGTAAAATTTGGAGCAATAGATACAATTCATTACAGTTTTAGTGATAAGGATGAAAATAAAATATTTAATCATAACATTTCTTACTTTAATGAAGAAGTAGCAAGATTCATTACCGAGTTATATTTTAAAAAGTTTGTATTACAAGATAAAGAACTTAGTGAAATGTACAATTCCATTGAAACTGGTGAATTTAAAGATTTAAAAAACTATGTAAAAACATTTGCTAAAAAACTATCAGAGTATTGCGATAAAGATATAATTTATTTAAGCGATGCTAGTAAAGCAATAAAAGAAAATGATGACATGACATATCCATGCTGTCCCATTTATAAACTAAAAAAATAGTACTTTAAAAATTAAGTACTATTTTTTATTATTCAACACTCTTTAGTGATTCTATCATATCTATTTTCTTTAGTGAATAATGGGTAATTAAGTTTACTATTAAAGTAAATACTATGGTTATTAACGCCGCACCAATAAAGCTTAAAACGTTTATATGGCGAATGAACCTTACCATTTCTATTTCAACCGTATTAATTATTATGTTAGTTAAGAAAACACCAAATAATAGTCCAAATGCTATACCTATTACGGTTAATATAATCGTTTCTTTATTAATGTAGTTATCAACTTCTTTATTAGTAAATCCTAATACCTTAAGAGTTGCTATTTCTCTTTTTCTTTCACTTATGTTTATATAAGATAAATTATATAGTACAACAAATGATAAGCAAGCTGATAAAACTATTAGAAGAACAACAACACTATCAAGTGACTTTAGCATATCATCAACCGTTCTTATCGTACTTTCTGTCGAAATAACAGTCATAACATCATCATTATTCAATAGATTTTTTGCTATTTCATCTTCGTATTTACTGTTAGATGCCTTAACAAACACAACGTTCGTACTATAATTACCAATGTTGTTCTCATAAGTGGTTTTATTCATGAAAACATAGTGCCCAACATAATTTTCACATATACCAGATACAGTAAATTCATAGCTTATACCATTTGCATCTTCAAAGGTTATCTTATCATTTACTTTAGTATTAGTTAAATCTGCTAACTTATCTGATATTATTACCTTATTATCCTCTAAATCAATTTTATCTTTGGTTTTAACATCATTCAAACTAAGAATACCATTTAACCCATCTTCGTTTTCAACGGTTAAAACATTAATACTATATCCATTTGAAGTTCCTGTTGTTATGTTTGTATTTAACGTACTTCTTATATGTTTATCGTTAAATAATTCATCTATTTTCTGATCAGTTACATTATCGTTTAAATAAACCATGTTATCAAAATTAAATACATTTTCATACTGGTAAGTCGGAATATCAACGATTGAATCTCTAATTCCAAAACCTGCAAGAATTAATCCAGTACATCCCAAAATACCAACAATCGTCATTATAACTCTTTTTTTATCTCTAAAGATGTTTCTTACGATTACTTTATTAGAAAACTTTAGTCTTTTCCAAATAAATGGAATTTTTTCTAAAAGAACTCTTTTTCCATTAGCAGGAGCTTTTGGTCTCATTAGTTCAGATGGTTTTTCTTTTACTACCTTTCTTATCGTTAGAAGCGTAGTACCACAAATACATACTATTGCTATCAAACATCCAATTATAACATAAGTTAAATCATAATCTATTGCAAAAACTGGTATATCAAATATAATTTTATAAATGTTCCATATGTATCTTGGAAGTAAGAAGAACCCAAGAACTGATCCTATTATGCATCCTAAAAAGCAAGCTAGAAAAGCATATAAAATATATTTTTTTCTTATGTGTCTATTACTGAATCCCAATGATTTTAACGTTCCTATTTCCCCTCTATCATCTTCTACCATTCTAGACATAGAAATTAAACTAATTAAAATAGCAACAACAAAGAAAATCGTTGGGAATACCTTTGATAAATTAGCAACACTATTACCATCGTTAATAAACTCCTGATAATTACTATCATCCAACCTATCATAAACGTACCAAGTACATTCAGGTATGTTTTCTAGCTCTTTTTTAGCATCACTAATTTCACTTTCAAATAATGCTCTACTGTTATAATACTCTTGCAAATTAGAATTATATAAATTTAAATTACTATTATAACTTGAAAGCCCGTTATTGTAAGATGCAAGTCCGTTTTGATACTCATTATAATAATTAATGTATAGACTATAAGCATTATCATACTTACTTTTCATGCTATTATATAATTCTAAACCAGAGGCATACTCTTTTTTAGCATTTTCTATTTTTTCTATAGCATCCATAAGATCATTTATATTACTTATGTTATCTTTATAAAGATTTAACACCCCAACTATTTGTTCATAATTAGGAGTATTTGTTGGAATTAAATTAATAATCATATCTATGTTATTAGGATCTTCAAAATAATTATTTTCCATTAAATTAGCTAACGCATTTATAGAACCAACTATTAAATCATAATTATTTATATCAGATGGAATACTATTTATAAGTTCATTTTTAGTAATATTTCCTTTAACAAAATCAATTATCTTATCATCAAAACCTAAGGCGTATAATTCATTTATGGTATTTATAACATCATCATAGTTTTCCAAATCTGTTGGCACTAAACTAATTATGATTGGTTTTGTAACATCTTCGTTATACAAAGTATTATCAAGTGATAATAAATCATCATAAGTTATGTTATAAGGTGCTAACCTATCATTAATTTCATTTATACCAGAATCTATTTGGTTTTTAGCTTGTATAAGCTCTTCATTAGAACCTTCTAACTCTTTCTTAAAAGTATCAAGTGATGCTTTATTAGTAGAAAGTTCATAACTTGCATTATCGAGTAAAGCTTTAGTAGCATCTAACTCTTGTTTTCCACTATCTAGCTGTAGTTTTGCACCATCTAACTTTTGTTTAGCGTTATTTAACTCATTTAATCCTTGATTTTCGTTTTTTATAATCTCGTTATTTAAAGCATCATAAATTTCTTCATATCTAATATCTTGTCCTGATTTTCTAACACTTTCAATTTCTTTTAACGCATCATTAATAAGATCATTATAACTATCAGAATTTGTAATTTCATCTTTAGCATTCTTCACGGTAACATAAGCCTCAGTATAATAATCAAGGTTAAAATTATCATCTAAAATATATGCATAATAATTTATTTTACCAGTTCCTAAGTTGGTGTTTCCCCTATCAGATGATGAATTTGCACTATTTATGTACAAAGGACTTTTAACAGTTCCAACGATCTTTAACTTGGTTTCTTTAAAACTATCATCATTTTCTATAGTAATATAATCCCCTATTTTTAAATCATTACGCTCAAGCATAGCTTCTTCTACTACTATTTCATTATTTTCTTTAGGCTTCTTACCATCTGTTATTTCTACTTTATTAACCTCATCATTTAAAGATATTAACTTAACAACTGATTCACTTTTTTTTGTATTAATTAATACGTCCTTAGACTTCGAACCAAAAACGTTATCAACCGATTTTAAATCTTTTATTTCGCTTAGTGATTCGTCACTAAAACCAAGGGTAGAAATAAGTCTAATATCATAATAATTTGCATCATCATAATACTTATCTATCGATTTCATCATGCAAGGTGCAGCCATACTTATTCCAACAAAAACACCAACACCAAGCATACTCATTATAAGAAGTGATAAAAACCTTTTAAAAGAAGATTTTATCTCTCTAAAACATGTCGTGTTAATTCTATTTTTCATAATTACCACTCTATTTCATCTATGCTTTTTGGTTTTTTATTTATTATAACATCACTTACACTACCGTTTTTAAACTTTATAATCTTATCAGCCATAGGTGCTATCGCAGCGTTATGAGTAATTATAATTACGGTCATATGTTCTTTTCTTGATGTTTCTTCAAGTAATTTTAATATTTGTTTACCGGTTTTATAATCAAGTGCTCCAGTTGGTTCATCACATAAAAGAAGTTTAGGGTTTTTAGCAATTGCACGAGCGATTGCAACACGTTGTTGTTCTCCTCCTGATAATTGGGAAGGAAAATTATCAATTCTGTTTTTTAATCCTACCTTATTAAGAATTGTCTTAGGATCCAAATGGTCCTTACATAATTGTACTGCTAATTCAACATTTTCAAGAGCTGTTAAATTTTGTACCAAATTGTAAAATTGAAAAACAAAGCCAATGTTATTTCTACGATACATTATTAAATCTTTTTCACTGTAGCTAGTAATGTCTTTTCCATCTACTAACACCGTTCCACTAGTTGCTGTATCCATTCCACCTAGTATGTTTAAGCAAGTTGTCTTTCCCGCTCCTGAGGGACCTAGTATTACAACAAGTTCTCCTTTTTCAATATCGAAAGAGGTTTTATTAAGTGCTTTTATTTTTACTTCACCCATTTGATATACTTTATTTACGTTTTTAAATTCAATATAAGCCATAATATCACCTTCTTGATGTTATATTATATAATAAAAAGCTTTATTTTTCACTATTTTTTTTAAAATATTAATTATTTTTAATAAAATAAAATGAACACCATACCTAACTTCTTTTCTTGGCGTTCATTTTAAGTACTTTAGATTTGTTATTATTATCATATTCTTTTAGTAATTTCACATGCTCATCTAATAATAAATCTACCTTTTCTCTTTTTAAAAGATCACTAGATATTTTTCTTTGATAATATCTTAATCTTTGTGAAACATAAGATGATTGACATTTAGAATACAAATCAAATCTTTCTTGTAAATATGGAAGTCTGTAATAATAAAAATCATCACTTTCGGTCATATAATTAAACACGTTTTCTTTTAAAGATAAATCTTTTTCAATAGAACAGAAAACATCTCCTAATTTCATTTCATAACTAGTATTATTTGTAAATGGATAAAACTTACCATCTAACATTTGATATACGTTATATTCTCTTCCACTTATTATGTTTCTGCAATCATTATCATCTCTTACAACAATCATCTTTGTAAGTGGTAAAAACCTGTCTTTTCCATCATAAAAACCCTCATAAATTCTAAGTTCTGCAACTGATAGTTTTTCATTTAAATCATCTTTGTTATCTTGAACATTATTTTTATTCCTCATTATTTTTATACCCTCCTTTTTTAGCGTGCTTTATCATTCTATAATATGAATATGATAAAATCAAGACAAAATACAAAAAAACAGATAAAATTTATTTTTACCTGTTTAAAATGTAAATACCCAAATTTAGGAATCCTGCAAATAATATCCACAAAACATAAGGAATGTTTAAATAAGATGCCATTTTATCTATTTTATAAAACTTTACAATCATAATAATAACTATTGTCAAAAGAAGAATAATCCAGATAAACGAAAATAAATAAGCACTAAATCCAAAGAATATCAAACTCCAAAGTGAGTTAATAACAAGCTGGATACCGTACCAAATAATAGCGTTATCCTTATTCTTATCATCCTTAGTTGTTATTATATAGCAAGATATACTCATAAGTAAGTAAAGTATGCTCCATACTACTGGAAAAAGTACTCCTGGTACGTTTATCGGCTTTTTTAGTTCCTTAAAAGTATCCATGTTATTCATCGTAAAGAAACTAAAAAACGAACCAACTATAAAAGTAATTATAATAATGATTATTAATCTTTTCCAGTTTATTTTTTTCATGCTATCACCAGTATTATTCTAGTTGTTTTTTTAAAATTTATGCTTCATAAAACTCTTTTAAGAATTTATAAGTAATCCTTTGCGATATTTTAGATGATTCATCATCATATAAATTAAACTGCTTTATCCCGTTATTATTTGAAAAATTAGAAACCACTTTAATACAAGCATAAGAAATGTTATTTACAAAACAAAATTCACCTACGCTGCCGCACTCACAATCAACCGCTGATGCATTATACTCTCTTCTTATACTGTTTGCTAAACTATAATTTGAAACAAACATATCAGAAGTTGCTATTAAATCATTTGAATAGCTAACGCCAGAAGTATTTGATGCTCTTTTTAGGCAATCATTTAAATCTTCATCCGTTTTATAAATACCCTTACTTAGTTTTGGAATAACGCCTTGCAAGTATCCATTTGGCATAAAATCAACGTCAAACTCTAAGGAAGAATGTGGTATTATGGCGGTAAAAATATCATTTGTATCACTTACGCTACCACAAGTACCGATGGTAAGTACCGCTTTTACTTTATACTTTTCACATATGTATCTTAAAGAACTTCCTATGTTTACCTTCCCATAACCGGTTACCAACAATAAAAACTCATGATCCTTATAATTACATTTATAAAGTTCCGTTTTATTAGGACTTAACTCCTTAGAAAAAGTAAGCTTTTCCAACAATTCATTTATATAACACCTATCTGATGCCACAATTGCTAACATAATTTTAACCTCCTTACTAATGTATATTTGTTTTATTTCATAAATATTTACATAAAATTATTTTAAGAAAGGACTGATTTTATGGCATATAAAGTTGCAGTTGATGCATCAAATAATAATTTTTCTTCTAACGGAATAACGGAAAATGACTATACTTTTGATATAGCAAAATACATAAATGATAGATTAAATAATCTTGGAATAGAAAGTTTTTTAGTAAGAAGTGAAAATAATAGTTTAACTGATGAAGAAAAAGTAAACATAATAAAAGAAAGATATGGAAATGGAAATAACATAATAGTAATTTCAAATAGGTTAAGAAATACTGGTGATGCTGGAATAGAGATAATGTACGCACTTAGAAATAATAGTAGGTTAGCATCTGAAATAGCTGAAGACTTAGAAAGCGTAGGAGCAACTGTTCTTAAATATTACCAGTTAAGAAACGAAGAAGATACCGCTCTTGATGATGATTATTTAATTAGAAATACTAAAAACAATCAAACAATCGTAATCGATTATGGAAATATATCTAATAGTGATGATGCTAACTTTTTAAAGGAAAACAAAAACGTTCTTGCAGAAGCAGTGGTAAAAGCTATCGCAGAGTATGCTAACATAACTTATCTTCCAGAAAACTTAGAAGGATATTACATCGTTAAGTCTGGAGATAGTCTTTGGTCTATTGCAAGTAAGTATAACACCACTGTAAGTAATTTAAAATCGTTAAACAATTTATCATCTAACACCCTTCAAATAGGACAACTTTTAAAATTACCAACTAGTAACAGTGAAAATAATAATGAAGATAATCAAAATACTTATACGGTTAAAAGTGGTGATAGCCTATGGCTTATTGCAAATAAATATAATACTACCGTTGATGAACTAAAAAGAATTAACAATTTGTCTTCCAATCTTTTATCAATTGGGCAAGTACTAAAATTACCAACTAGTAGTGATCAAAATGCAAACGAAAACAAAAACACATACGTAGTAAAAAAAGGAGATAGTTTGTGGCTTATTGCAAACAATTATAACACTACCGTTAATGAGTTAAAACGTTTAAATAACTTATCATCTAATTTATTATCCATCGGACAAGTGTTAATACTTCCTGGAAATAATACAACATCTGGTGCTAACCAAATTACTTACACGGTTAAAAAAGGAGACAGTTTATGGAAGCTTGCAAACACCTATGACACAACGGTAGACGCAATAAAAAGTGCCAATAACTTATCTTCTAACACCCTTCAAATAGGGCAAACATTAATCATACCAACAACAAGCAAATATACTACGTATACGGTTAAAAAAGGAGATAGCTTATGGCTTATTGCAAACAACTATAACACTACCGTTGATGAAATTAAAAAGTTAAATAACCTTTCATCTAATACCCTTCAAATAGGGCAAAAATTGTTAGTACCAGCTTAATTTAATATTTTTTAATCATTATTTATGTTATTATATAAATAATGAGGTGAAATCATGACTTTTGATAAACAAGTAGAAGAAGCTAAAAAAAAGAAATTAAAATCAAGAATAACAAGAGATGTTGTGTTTATAATTTTAGGTATTACCTTTTTAGCAATATCGGTTGTTATGTCAGTAATAGAAAAAAATAACGAAGAAAATAAAAATAACGACGATAATAAAAAAGTTGTTACCACAGAAAAACAAAACGATTAACCATAAATTATATTGCATATAATAAATTAGGTGATACGAAATGATTGTTAAATATACAGATAAAGAGCTTGATTTACTTGCAAGACTAATGCGAGCGGAGGCCTTAGGAGAAGGAAACCTTGGAATGCTTATGGTTGGTAACGTAGGTATTAACCGTGTGATAGCTAACTGCCTAGATTTTAAAAACATACGCTCGATTGAAGATATGGTATATCAATCACCAGGTGGATTTTCTGGAATAAACAGCGCTCTTTTTCAAAGTTCCTCAACAACTGCTGAAAAAAACTTAGCCAAAAGAGTTATAAGAGGAGAATATTTTCATCCAGCTACCAACGCTTTATGGTTTTATGCACCGGGTTCTGGAAATAGTTGCCAGGCCACTTGGTATAATCAAGCAAACGCAGGAAGATATAAAAATCACTGTTTTTACGAGCCCGCTAGTGGTGTATGTAAAGAATTACATTAAAAAAACTTATCTTTTCTTGATAAGTTTTTTTTATGGAATAATTAAGGTTTGACCAATATTTAAAATATCACTGTTTAAATTATTCATCATTCTAATTTGATTTATACTAACCCCAAATCTATTTGCAATACTCCAAAGACTATCCCCTTTTTGAACTACGTACAAATTAGACGTATTAGAACTAACCTCATCAGTCGGTATTGTTAAAACCTGACCAATTGTTAGAATGTTACTTGTTAAATTATTAGCATTTTTAATATCATCTACTGATATGCCATACATTCTAGAAATCGAATATAACGAATCACCATTTTGAACTACATAAGTGTTATTAGTTGTTATATCATCTTCACCAGTACTTTCAGGATCAGATGGTATTATAAGTTGTTGTCCAATAGTTAAAACTGAGCTTGTTAAATTATTTTTATTAATTATTGCGTTAGGCGTAGTATCATATCTAAGTGCTATTGAATACAAAGTATCGCCACTTTTTACAACATAAACTGTATCACTGGTAGAACTTGGGTTTTCCTGTAAATCACCAGAATTTGGAATTTGTAGAATTTGTCCTACATAAATAGTATTTGTATCTAAATCATTTAGGTTTGCAATTTCATCAACCGTAGTGTTATTAGCATTTGCAATAGACCATAAACTGTCTCCTTTTTGAACCACGTAAGTTACGTTTGTTTGATCAGATGGTGCAGCTCCTGGTATCACTAACTTTTGTCCAACATTTATTAAATTAGAAGTTAAGTTATTAGCACTTTTTATCTCATCAACCCCAACGTTAAACCTTTTTGCAATACTCCACAAGCTATCTCCCTTTTGCACTGTATAAGTATCATTTACCGTGTTACCTCCTGGTGCCACATAATTATATCCTTTATATTCAGCAACCGCTTTAACAACTGCCTCAGCCCATTTTTCCCAATCATTTTTTATTTGATTTCTATCATCCTTAGTAGAATCTAAAAACGCATACTCAACTAAAACAGATTCTGCTGGAGATGTATTTCTTATTATATAATAATAATCTTTTGATGAGTTAGATGGTAATTTTCTTTGATACCATTTTCTTATGTTTTGACCTGTTGCTTCAATATTATCTAATATACTTTTAGCTAAAGTATCATCATTTCTTAAGGCGTATACAACCTCTGCGCCATCGCCACCACCGGCGTTTAAGTGATTAGAAATAACTATGTCATCACTACTTGTAACATAAGGGGTTATTGTATTTATTCTATCAGTTGGATTCAAAGTAGTATCAGTTGTTCTTGTAATAAACGTTGGTATTCCAAGCTCTTTAAACCTGTTATACATGTAATTTGAAATCTTTAAAGTATATTCTTTTTCAATTATATCACCACTAGATGCACCTGGATCTGTGCCACCGTGCCCAGCATCCACTATAACCATATTATCACTTCCTTCAAAGTATTGTATGAAAGCCCTTAAACAAATGACACATAAAAAGAGAAACAATCGTTTCTCTTAGCTTGCTTTATCTAGTTTTACTCTTGTTTTAGCTTCTTTTCCATCTCTATAGTATGTTACCTCAACACTATCGCCAATAGAGTATTTATATAATTCATATTTGAATTCGGCTGATGTAGTTACTTTCTCACCATTAATAGCAGTTACTATGTCTCCTGCTCTTAATCCAGCTTCACTTGCAGGATATCCACTATTTACCTCAACTAAATAAATACCACTATCAACGTTATCAGGAACGTTTATATTATATCTATATAAAACGTATGGATTAGTTAAATCTATTACCGAAACTCCCATAACTGGTCTTTGAATTGATTGTCCTTGTTCTAGATAATCAACGTAGTTCATTGCATCTTCAATTGGAATTGCAAACCCCATACCTTCTACTTCTTCATCAACAAGTTTTAAAGAAGTAATACCTATTACATCACCTGCTAAATCAACTAAAGGTCCACCACTATTACCAGGGCTTATTGCAGCATCTGTTTGTAAAACTTTAACAATATAAGAATCGTTTGAAAGACCATTAGAAGTACTTGTTTCAATTAATCTATCTTTACCAGATAGAATTCCTTTTGTTACGGTACCAGCATAAGTTGCACCCATTGGAGAACCTACTGTAAATACGGTATTACCAATTTCTATATTACTACTTGAACCAATACTTGCAACTTGTAAAACATCTTTGACATCCATTCTAAGTACCGCTAAGTCAGTGTAAGTATCAGAGCCTAATAGAGTTAATTCAACCATGTTATTATTAGATAAAACACCCTCTATGTTACTTCCACCTGATACAACGTGTGCATTGGTTAAAACATAGCCGTATTTATCGTCTTTATCATATACAAATCCAGTACCAGTACTTAAAACAGTTCCATCACCAGACATAACTTCAATGCATAAAACAGAATCATAAACTTTATCAATAGCATCTTCCATTGCCTCTTCGGTTACCTTTGTTTCTGATACGGTCCTGTTTTTAGTTATTATTTTTGGATTAGTAACACTATACCAGTACATAAGTCCAACTCCAAGGGCAAAAGCAATGATAATTATTAATATAAATTTTACGTTCTTGCTAAATTTATTATTTTTTTTGTTTGGTTTATTAGAATCCACTAACTCAATTTTATCCATAAACCATTGCCTCCTTATTTAATCTTTGATATTTCTTCCCAATTTTCTGGAAATCCCATTCTATCTAATATTTTACTTTGTGGTACTGAAGAAACTCTACCATCTAGTAAACTAAGATCATAGCTAACCTCATTTACGAAATCAGTAAAATCACTTTCAGTTAACATGTATTTTAACATTATTACAACCGCAAATATATCATTCTTACCATATATATATTCATCATTCATCATCGGTATATCAAGTTCCCTATGATACCTTGTATCGGGTATTTCTTTTTGGGTACGATGTTCGTAGACAATGTCCTCATGTGCACATAAATTTCTATAATTTGATAAAAGAGAAATATAAATGCCTAAAGTTTCAACATCCAAATTATAATACTCAGCAACCGATAATTTATCTTCTGGTTTTAGTATGGAATATAATTCATTAATCATTCCAAAAGACAAAAGTTTAACAAGTATCCATAAAGGAACATAACCATAATTACTTAAGTAATGCAGTGTTGCACTATGTTGTCTTCCATTTAGTTTTATCTGTCTTTTAATTTTATTTAAAACATCATTAACCTGTCTTACCTTCTTTATGTCCTGAGAGAAATTAGAGGGTTTCAAATAATCCTTTTCTCTAATACCATATTTTTTCGACAATCTGTATGATATTATTGATTTTAAATTATTTTCAACGATTAATAAATTTTTAAACAAAACGTTCCTAAAACTTCTATCAAATTGAAATACAGCATATAACTCATCAAAAGTTGAACCTTTTATAAAAACTCTTTGTTTATCACTTTTTAAAAATACATGTCTGTATCCATTGATAAAGAAATAGTTTTCTCTTAATAATAATGACTTTGTCTTATCAACGTCGTTTATCGTCAACCCTTTATTCTTTAATATTTCAACTTGTTCATCTAAGGTTTTAAACTCTTTTGTTTTCACCTAGCATCACCTATTTTAAATTATAACATATAATTCAACAAAAGTTTATTAAATAATGTTAAAATATGTCTTTTCTTAGGGACTATAAAAATAATAAAATATGTCATTGTATAAAATATGTCAAAATTTAAAACATTTAAAAAAGCCAGGATACACCTGACTTTATTGCAATATTAACGTTTACTAAATTGTGGTGCACGACGTGCTTTTTTAAGACCGTATTTCTTACGTTCTTTTATTCTTGCATCTCTAGTTATAAATCCTGCTTGTTTCAAAATCTTTCTAAAAGATGCATCTGATGTTGGATCAGTATTTTGATCATATTGTAATAATGCTCTTGTAATACCTAAACGAATTGCTCCTGTTTGACCTGAGAATCCGCCACCGTGAACAGTTACATCAATATCAAACTTATCTTTTGTTTTAGTTACGTCTAAAGGTTGCGTTAAATCCATAATCAAAGTTTTAAAAGGAAGGTACTCATTTACATCTCTTCCATTAATTGTTATTTTTCCCTTACCAGAAGTCATTCTAACACGTGCTATTGAACGTTTACGACGACCAGTACCAATAAATGTTTTAGCCATTTACATATCCTCCTTAAACTTCCACTATTTCTGGTTTTTGAGCTTGATGCTTATGATCAGCACCCTCATATACAAATAATTTTTTATACATTTGACGTCCTAATCTACCTTTAGGAAGCATTCCTTTAACAGCTCTTTCAACCATTTCAACTGGATATTTTTCACGCATTTCCTTAGCTGTTCTTTCACGTAATCCACCAGTATATCTACTATGATTATAATAGATCTTTTTGTTTAACTTATCACCCGTTAATACTACTTCTTTAGCGTTAATAATGATTATGTTATCACCACAATCAACATGAGGTGTATAAGTTGCTTTATGTTTTCCTCTTAACATAGAAGCAGCTTTAGATGCTACTCTACCTAATGGTTTTCCTTTTGCATCAATAACATACCATTTACGCTCAATGTTTGCGGCATTTGCCATAAATGTTGTCATATTTTATTTTCCTTTCCTCAAGTAAGTTTGTTTTCCCAAGACAAACTTAAGTGGGTTATAAAATGTACCAATTTAAATTTTACTTTAAACTGGTACATTTGTCAACTTAATTTTATACTATTTTTTAATTTTGTTCAGTAATTCTAAGTGTTACCCTAGTTGTTAATGAAGAATATTTAGCTCTTAAGTCTTGACCTTCAACTAAAATTGGAACCTCATGTTCTCCAACACCTAAACCTTCTAGATCTACATATGCTTTTATCGTTGTAGGATCCATGTTAGAAAGAACATTTTGAACACCTTTAACACTTACTTTAACAGTGGTACTGTTTTGTTCAACAGCTTGAACAACTAAGCCGTCCGCTAAATTTTCATACTCAAGGTAAATATCATCAAATTCTTTAGTAGTCTCATTACCTAAAGAAACCGTTACATTTACAGAATCAGTACTCATTGCACGAACACCACTTGGTCTCTTTATTGTAATAGAGTATTTTTTATCCTCACTTAAATCACTTACATCAACATAAACTGGAATATAAGTAATGTCATCTAGTTTATCTTGACTACCGTATATTGTTACGTTAGTAACATCACTTGTAATATTACTAATTGCCTTACCAAAGACTATATCATCATAATTTTCAGGTATTACCCTAATTGGAACCTCTTTTTGTGGAGAAGTTATCTCAACCGTCGCAGTAACATTAGAAGGTACTATTTCAACGTTAACTTTCTTTCCCTTATTATCATATGCAACTAGTTTTACGTTTTTTAACTCTTGTGAACCAACTTTTGGATCTACTAAATTTTCAAGATCAATTAAGGCTTTTACTGATGCAACCTCATTTAAAGTTGCTTCTTTTCCTTTTATATATACCTGATCAGTACTTAACTTAACATCATCAACCATAAGTTTTGCATCTATCTTATCTTTATTTATAACCTCATAATTTAATTCTTTTTCCTCTGATACTTTTTCATAAATAACGATTGTTGCAACCGAAGGATCAAGCTTATACTCAACCGAACTTAATGCCTTTTTGTAATTTAAATTAACCTCATGAACACCTGGCTCTAAACCAGTTAAATCAACCGTTATATCATTGGTAGGTAACTGCTTTGCTAAATAAACGTCAGATCTTCTACCAATTAAAGTTATGTCAACCGTCTTAGGTAGTCCTTCTACAACATAAGCCTCTTCATTATACGTTGCAGAAATTGGCTGGTTATATAAAACCTCGGCTGATGTTTCAATTAAAGATGTTGTTCTTGTGTCAGCGTAGAAAAACACACCTATTGCAACAATTAACGAAACAATTATAAGGCCTGGCTTTTTAGTTATAATTTTTTCAAAACCTTTACCATTATTTTTAAATTTATTTGAAATTCCAACAAAAAACTTAGTTACTGGAAGTATTATTTTTTTATCAATAAAATGACCAAATTTTCTAAACAAATGACCAATGGCTTTAAATATCTTACTCATTATCCTCACCATCCTCATCTTTATCATCTACTTCATAATCAAATTCCGCTGTCTTCTTTGGCTTTAATTCATCTAGTATAATCATTTTAGCTTCATCAACTGATAAATTATATTTCAAATCACCATTGATAGCGATTGATATTCTTCCGGTTTCTTCTGAAACTATAATTGCTATTGCATCAGTTTCCTCACTTATACCAATTGCAGCACGATGCCTTGTTCCAAGTCTTTTACTAAACTTCATTTCAACGGTTGTTGGGAATACTGCACCCGCTGACGTTATCTTATCACCTTGGATAATTACACCACCGTCATGAAGTGGATTATCAGGGAAGAATATTGCTACTAATAATTCATTTGATATTTCAGCGTATAACTTTTTAGAACGTTCTATGTATTCTGATAAAGAATTATCTCTTTCAATAACTATTAAGGCACCAATACGATGCTTTTTTAAGTACTCTAAAGCAAGTCCTATTTCATATACTATTCTTTCTCTTTCAGATATCGTTAAAACTTTATGTCTTCCAAGAAGTTGTGATCTACCTAGTTGTTCTAATACCGAACGAATCTCTGGTTGAAAAATAATTACCAATGCAAGTGGTCCCCACATAACAACATACTCTAAAAGTAGACCAATAGCAGTTAAATCAAACAAGTCGCTTAACAGTTTAATTATTATTATAATTATTATACCCTTAAACAACATTGTAAATTTAACATTATTTTTTATACTCTTTAAAATAAAGTATAGTCCTGCCCATACTAAACATACATCAATAATATCTTTTATAATCGTTAATACATTATTAATTGTCATAAATCCTCCTTTTTACTCCATAAGGAGTCTAATTAATTATATCAAAATTATATCATATTTAAACACTATTTTTTTATCAAATTTAAAGAATAAAGTAAAAGGCCTTATTTTATAAGCCTTTTTAAAACATATTATTTATTTCATCATCTGGATTTGACATAATATTTTCAGAAATCTGATTATTAATTGCGTTTTGATTAGGCAATGTGTTATTTACATTATTTTGATTATTTAAAGGGGCATTATTAACACTTTGGTTATTTAACGTTTGGTTATTAACTACTGCATTAGCGTTAGCATTATTTTGATTGTTAGATATAGAAGAATCATTACCAATAACATCATTAATAGCCTTATTTAACTGATCATCTTTTTTATCATTACCATCAGATTCAATTTTATTATTAGAATTAGTACTATTATCACCTGTTTTTAAAGTATCGTCTGATATTTTACTTTGATCACTAGAATCATCAGAATCACTTATATCATCATATCC
>DVMT01000027.1 GCA_018714855.1 Candidatus Aphodocola excrementigallinarum | reverse complement strand
TAGAAAAACATATTATGAAAAGAAAATAAAAGGTAATATGTATAAGATATTTCCCGTTTATTATCCGGTTGGTAATGGTATATTTAACATGGATAAATCCATAGAAGACATAAGATGGATAATTGATCATTTTGTAAAATAAATTAGTGGAGATTATTATGAAAAAGAAATTAGTTATTTTATTTGTTATAATTTTAATACTTATAGGTTTATTTGCAGTATTCAAAGTTATTCCTTTAGGATATGATAAAAAAGACTTAACGGGTAAAAAAGATTTTAAAGTAGAACTTGGTGTTCCTAAATTATCATTTATGAAAAAGGAAAATGATAATAGTTATTCTTATAAGAATTTAAGAGGTAATAATATATTAAAAAAAGAAATAAGAAATTATTTAAATACTTTAGATAAATTAAAATGTAATAATACAACTTATTATTATGATGATAAAAATGATTTTACTATTATAAATTACAATGTAAAAAACAACGTTTTATATAATACTATTTCTTATGAGGTAAGAAAAGGTGATTATTGTTTTAATTTAAAAATGAATGAGTATGCTAAAAAGATAAATGGGTTAAAAAGATACCATACTTTAAATGGTGAAGGCTTTAAACTATCAGAAGACGAGGAATTTACTCCTAGGTTAGTGGTTGGTTTTTTAGATGACGTTGATTTGGATGATAAAACTTTTTCAGCATCATTACATGCTTATTATTTGACTCCAAATAAAGAATCTTGGAAGTCTGTATTTAAAAAAGAA
Source organism: Candidatus Aphodocola excrementigallinarum (assembly GCA_018714855.1). Classification (GTDB taxonomy): domain Bacteria; phylum Bacillota_I; class Bacilli_A; order RF39; family UBA660; genus Aphodocola; species Aphodocola excrementigallinarum. The sequence continues at coordinate 48,651 of DVMT01000027.1, read as the reverse complement.
CTAGAAACATCAAGTGGTACATATGAAATAAAGGGTGATAAATTATATTATACAAGAGAGAAGATAGATCAAAAAGCAGAAGATATTAATGTTCCAGAAGTTTCAATATTTAAAATAGAAGATGGTAAATTATTATTAATTGATAATTACTTATCTAATTATGAAGAGGATGTTATTTTAGAATAAATATGATTATAAAAAAATCGGGATAGTTATTTCCTGATATATATACTTCATTATATTACTTTTATATCAAACGTTTCTTAGAAATTTTTTCGAAAGTAAAAAAGTATTATTATTTATTTTAGTAGGGCTGATGAAAATTACGTAGTAGGTTATATAGAGAAGGGAAATACTGAAGTAATTACAGAATATATAAAGGATAAAACTGGTACAATTATATTTAAAGTTGAACCAAAAAATTCATACTCAAAAGATTATGAAGTAATTAATATAGGATTTTCAGTATACTGGCCAGATTTGTTAGAAGAATTGGTAACTACCTTAAATGGTATAGATTTTACATGAAAAGTAATTAGACCGTTTACAACGCACGAAGGAACAGGAAGCGGTATGTAAAGGAGCGCATTAAGAGGTTCAATGGTTTATCAATCTAAACAAAGAGTAGAAGAGTGGATATAAAATAAAAAACTATCTAATTAAGATGGTTTTTAGTTTTTTGTGGAAAAAGTATTTATAATATGATAAAATTAATCAAATTGTAGATATTGAGGTAAGTTATGAAAAAAAGACAAGAAGTATATGATTTATATTGGTATTTTGCATGTGAAAGACAAAATATATTTTGGAAAAAACTAAACGGTGAAAAGCCGCCTTGGACCAATGATGAAATTTTACAAGAATACAAATTTTGTAACAGTTACCGGGTAAATGATAGAGTAAGTCAGTATTTATTAAGAAACGTTATATATAATGGTAAAAAATATTCTAATGAAGATATTATTTTTAGAATAATTTTATTTAAGTTATTTAATAAAGAATCTACTTGGGAATTATTATTAAATAATTTTGGTGATGTTACTTTAAAAACGTTTAGTATGAAAAAGCATTCTAAAGTATTAGAAGATGCTATTTCAAACGGAGTTAAAATATATAATGATGCTTATATAAGTTGTGCTAATAAAGCTTTTGGATATGATAGAAAGCATGATAATCATTTAGCCCTTCTTAATAAAATGTTTATAGAAGATAAAATGCAACATAAAATACTAAAATGCAAAACTATGCAAGAGGCATTTAACATAATAAAAAGTTATCCTTTAATTGGTAATTTCATGGCTTATCAATTAGTAACTGATATAAATTATAGTGATGTTGTGAACTGGAGGGAAGATGAGTTTACTATTGCGGGTCCCGGATCACTTAGAGGTATAAAAAAATGTTTTATAGATAAAGGTAAAATGACAAACGAGGATATAATTAAATACATGTATGAAAACCAAGATAAAGAGTTTAAAAGATTTAATTTAGATTTTAAAAGGATAGGTAATAGACCATTACAATTAATAGATTGCCAAAATATTTTTTGTGAATTAGATAAATATCTAAGACAAAAGATGCCTAATTTAAAATCTAACAGAACTAAAATTAAGAAAAAATATAAGCCAAAAGAAAGTAAAATACAGTACGTATATCCTCCTAAGTGGAATATAAATTTATAAATATGGTATAATTGATTATAGGAAGGATTTGATATTTTGTTATGAGAAATAATATTGATAATTATGTTAATAATTTGGTTAGTGATATAAAAAACAAAAATTTTGATGGGAGCGAGGAAGAAGTAATCTTAAAACAGATTTTATATTTTGATGATTATGTTAAAAATAATATTGATTATGGCTTTGATGCTGTTACATATAATATTAATCATCCTTATGATAAAAACCCATATGGTAAAGCTTTTACAGAAGAAGGCTTTTTTGAAGAAGATAAAGTAAGCGGTAAAAGGCTGGCTACTTGTGGTAGTATTAGCGCAATTGCAAAAAGAGTTTTTGAAAAGTTGGGCATTAATATAGATTATGTTTATGGACACGTTGGAAATGTTGGCCACCGTTGGAATGTTATATATATTGGTGATAAAGCGTATATGATTGATTTTACACTTAGTTTGGTAGAAAGTAAGTATGAGGATGAAGAGTATATAGCACATTGTAAAGAAATATTTGGTATTAACGATATAAAAAGTGATGTTGATTTCTTATTTTTTGATAAGCTTATAAAAAATGAGACTATTGGTGGTTTTAAAGTTGGGGTAAATGGGCATGAAGATAACGTAGATGAAATGGGTAATTTAATAGGAATAACTGATAATCCTTATGAAGTTTTTCCGAATTTAAATACTATTCCAGTAGAAATATTACAAAATTATAAACAAAATACGATTTTAGATAAGTATAGTATTTAACTGTTAAGAGAATTGACATTTTTTTGTTTATACATACATTTGGCAATGGATGATGCTGTTTAGAAAAACATAATTATGTAATAGATAAATAATGATCATAGGAAGGATTTGACTTGTTGTAATGAATGGATATTTAGAAAGTTTAAATAACGAAGTAAAGGCATATTTTAAAATTTTATCACCGGAGTTTCCAAAATGGATGCTAGATTACATTGATACACCAGAAATGAAAAGATTAAGTGGCATTAGCTTAAGTTGTGGGCTTGATTATACTAAATGTTTTGATGTTAAATATTGGTATTCTAACCTTGACCATAGTGTTGCGGTTGCACTTATCATATGGCATTTTACGCACGATAAAAAACAGGCTTTAGCGGGATTATTTCACGATATTGCAACTCCTGCATTTAAACATTGTATAGACTTTATGAATGGTGATTATAAAAAACAAGAATCAACCGAGGAAAGAACCGTTGATATAATAAAAAATTCTAAAAAAATAATGAAGCTGTTAAAACGAGATAACATAAAGTTAGAAGAGGTTTGTGATTATAAAATTTATCCAATTGCAGATAATGATACACCAAAGTTATCGGCAGATAGATTTGAATATAATTTTTCATCAGGATTAACGTTTTTTAGAGTATGGAGTTTAGATGAAATAAAAAAGGTATATAATGATGTTGTAATTTTAAAAAATGAAGATAAAATAGATGAATTAGGATTTAAACATAAAGATGTTTGTGAAAAGTACATCCATACGGTATCAAAGTTATGGCCTGCATGGATTCAAGATAAAGATAAAACTTGTATGCAGTTTTTAGCGGACATTGTAAAATCTATGAATGTTAAAGGATATTTAACGGTTGATGATTTATATAATTTAAAAGAAAAAGAAATAATAGAAAAAATAAAAAATTGTGACGATAAATATATTAGAAATAATTTTTTAAAATTTCAGAATTCTACCGACGTATATAAAAGTGATACTTTAGTTACTGATAAATATTGTATAAGTGTTGATCCAAAAAGAAGATACATCATTCCTTTAGTAATGGATAATGCTGGTGTAAAAAGAATAAATGAAATATCAGAATCTGCCAAAATGGATATAGATGATTTTCTAAACTTTAAGTCATCTAAATATACGGGATTTGACTTTGATTTTAAACCTTATAAATAAAATACTCAAAGAAAGTAGTTGAAAGCTTTCCTTGAGTATTTTTATATGTTTTTAAATTATGGTATAATTGTACTATAGGAGGTTAACTAATGAAGACAGATATAAAGATGCTAGAAAGTTTTTTAATTGAAGCAAAAAAAGAGACTTATGCTAATGCTAACGTGAAAAAATCTCCTTCTAGTCGTATTAGTTCAGATGATTATCATTATGAAAAAAATTAATGTTATGAAAACTATTATATTTAAAATATATAATTAATAAACAAGAAGAAAATTATATAATGAATAATGAAATATGAAAGGTAAAAAAGAAAATAATGAATAATTTTGTATGTAAGATACCATCGATAGAAGAAATGAATGTAAAATGGGATTATGAAATTGAAAATAGTAAAAGTGATAAAAATAATTGGATTATATGGAAAAAAGAAGCAATCTTAAATGCTAAAAATGGTTATAGTATTCCATATTATGGTATATTAGATGAAAATATTATTTGTGAGGCCACTGCAATGTTAAATCCAAATAAAGTTCAGAATTATCAAGATTTAGTAGACGATAAGACAGTATATTTAACCGCTTTTAGAACTAAAGAAGAATATCAAGGTAAGGGGTACTTTTCTAAGTTATTTAAATTCATGCTTGATGATTTGAAAAAAAGAGGTTTTACAAAAGTTACTTTAGGAGTTGAGCCGAAAGAAGAAAAAAATAAACAAATTTATGAACATTATGGTTTTAATGAATTTATAAAATCATCTTCCGAGAGATATCCTGATGGAACTGTTATTGATGTTGACTATTATGGTAAAAAATTATAGGAGGTATATAATGACTGATGAACAATATATTGCTATAGCGATAGAAATTAGCAAAAATGCTAAATATCCTTATGGAGCTATAGTTGTTAAAGATGGAAAAATAATTGGTAGAAGTGATGATAAAACTTTAATGGAAACAAGTATGTATTCTCATGCTGAATTAGAAGCAATAGAAAGCGCTTCCAAAAACAAAAATCTTTATGGTGATTTAAAAGGAGCAATAATGTATGTATCTTGTGAGCCTTGTATGATGTGTATGGGAGCGATATTGTATGAGGAATTTTCAAAAGTGGTTTATGCTGCTACTTTGCAAGATAGCAATGATAACTATTGCCCGGAAATGATTACTAATATAGATGAATTGGTAAAATACTCTAAGAATAAAATAGAAATAGTAAAAGAACTACATAGAGATAAAGCTATTGAAGCATTAAAAGAACATAAAGATAAAATTAAAAATAGAATTTTAATAACAGGAGCTGTTTTAGCATCAGATGAATCTTCAAAAAATATTTATGTAAAATTAGATTCTATAATAAGAGAAATAGATTCAAAAAATATACCTATTGAAATTTACAGCCCATTAGATACAATGAAATTTACGGGGAATGATTATGAGAGATATGAAAGGGCAATGAATCTTTTAAAAGATACGGATATTGTTATAGCAGAAATGAGTAATGTATCTACAGGGCAAGGAATGGAATTGCAAGAAGCGGTTAAGTTAAGTATTCCTATAATAATTATTGCAAAAACCGGAAGTAAAATATCGGGGCTTGTTAAAGGATGTGGAAAAGTTAAAGATATAATTTATTACGATAATATTGATTTAATTAAAAATGATATTTTAAGATTTATTGAGGAGGAGTTAGAAAGTGAAAAATAATCATTTATTAGTCCATGGAAGTTTTGGAAGTCCATTTTCTAATTGGATTCCGTATCTAAGAAAAGAAATAGAAAGCAAAGATTTAGAAATTTATACTCCAGACTTTCCAACAGGAGTTGGTTATCAAAGTTATGAAAATTGGTCTAAACTTTTAAAGACTTATGTTGAAGCAAATATTATAAACGAAAATACAATTATATTTGCTCATTCAATAGCGCCTATCTTTATATGTAAATTCATAGTTGAAAATAAGATTAAAGTTAAAAGATTAGTTTTAGTTTGTGGCTTTAACAATTATTTTGGAATAGATAAAGATTATGATGCAGTTAATGAAAGTATGTATTTTGATAATCTTTCGGATGTAAAAAAATATTGTAATGACATTGTATGTTTTTACTCTGATAATGATCCTTATGTAAAATATGAAGCAGAAAAAGAATTTGCAGATACTATAACTGAAAATCAGGTTATGATTTCAGGTGGTGGTCATTTAAATTCTGAAAGTGGATATACAGAGTTTCCTGAATTATTAAAATACTTATAATTGTTACTTGTTAACTATTTATGTTAATTTGCAAGTGGATGTAGTCACGAACAAAAAAGAAATATTAGATAAAGTTGATAAACTCATTGTAATGTATAAAAATGGAGAACTTGGTGGCGAAGTAATGCCTGAAGATGTAAATCCGCATTTTGAAAAATCTAGTTTAGAAAATTATTTATATTTCACTTTGCCAATGGCACTAAATTATCAAAGAAATTCTTATATACTTTGGGAAAGTGCGTTAAAAACCTATACTGATGAAGAAACTAGATTTGTATTTGATCCTAAGTTGTGTTTAGAAAAGCCTTTTGAAGAAGTTCAGCATGCTTTAATAAAATATAAAGTTGCGTTACAAAAACAAAAGCAAACTGAAATATGGTTGACACTTTGCAATACTTTTATAGAATTATTTGATGGAGACATAAGAAAATTATTTGACAGTTTGGATAATGATGTGGATAAAATAAGACGTTTTATACAAAAGGATAATAAAAAGAAATTTCCGTATTTATCAGGAACTAAAATATGTAATTATTGGCTGTATGTAATTTATCAATATACTGATAGAAAGTATAAAAATATAGAAAATTTGACTGTTGCTCCAGATACCCATGTATGTAAAGCCACTCATAAATTAGGATTAATTACAGATAATGAATTTAATTCTAGCAATGTTCAGCAAATTGTAATAGATAGATGGCAAGAATTATTTAAAAATACAAATTATAAACCAATCGATATTCATACACCGCTTTGGTTATGGAGTAGAAATGGGTTTAAGGAGATTAAATAATGATACAAAAAGTAAAAAAACAAGTAAGTGAATTATTAAATGAAGATAATTCTGGACACGGAATGGATCATATAAATAGAGTTTTAGAACTATCTTTAAAATTTGCAGAAAAAGAAAACGCTAACAAAGATATTGTTTCTTTGATAGCATTACTCCATGATGTTGATGATTATAAATTATTTGGTATGGATAATGCTGAGAATTTAACAAATGCAAAAAATATTATGGAAGATTGTAATGTAAATAAAAATATACAAGAACAAGTATGTCTTGCTCTTAATAATATAGGATATAGTAAGAGATTAAAAGGTTGTTGCCTAACAACTCTTGAAGGTAAAATTGTATCTGATGCAGATATGTGTGATGCTTTAGGTGCTAATGGCATTTTACGAGTTTATAAATATAGTATGAAAAACGGAAAACCTTTTTTCAATAAAGATGCATTTCCAATAGAAGATATGACAGCTGAAAAATATACGAGAAAATGCGCTGATAGTAGTGTGTGCCACATATTTGAAAAAATTTTGAAACTTAAAAATTTAATGTTAACGACATCAGGTAAAAAAGAAGCAAAGAGTAGACATCAAATTGTTGTTGATTTTCTTTATCATTTATTTCAAGAAGAAAATGCTCCAGAATGGATAAATTATTTGAATAATTATCTTAAATAGGAGTATAAGAATTTTCTTATAAAAATTTATGTTTGAGTATAAATATTGATTAGTTCCTTTGCCTTTTTTGAGATAATAATTTATCTTACTTTTTAAATTTTTTTTCATTAAATTATTTAATCTAATTTAATATTCATTACTAAATATAATTGATTTATTCATTTTTCATTGGTTTATGAACCTAATTTAGCTTCAAAATGTATATACAAAATATTACGTAGAAAGATAAGAACATAAACTTATCTTTTTTAATTTTTATAGGGGAATTTTAAAAGTTTTGCCTAATAATTAGTATGAGGAGGTAATTAATGAATAATCAATTATTTAAAAATGATAATAAAATTAATAATATATTTGATAATATTAAGAAATTAGTTATTAGTAGTAGAAATAAAGTGTATAGTGTCGTAAATACTGAAATGCTTAATTTATATTGGAACATTGGAAAAGCAATTATGGAAATACAACAGGGTGATGAAAGAGCCAACTATGGTGATGCTGTACTTGATAAATTATCTCAAAAATTAACTAATGAATTTGGTAAAGGTTTTTCTAAAAGAAATTTAGAAAGAATGAGAAAATTTTATATTTATTTTCCAAATGCAACAACAGTGTCGTCGCAATTAAGTTGGTCTCATTATATTGAAATAATAAAAATAGAAGATGTACCCAAAAGAAAATTCTATATAAATGAATGTATAAACTCTAGATGGAGTGTAAGAGAACTTCAAAGACAAAGAGATTCTTTATTATACGAAAGACTATCATTATCTGCTGATAAAGAAAAAGTATTGGAACTATCTGAAAAAGGGCAAATTTTAAAGACAAATAAAGATCTAGTTAAAGATTCATTTGTTTTGGAATTTTTAGATATAAAAGAGAATACAAATTATCTAGAATCTGATTTAGAAAAAAATATTTTAGAACATTTAAAAGAATTTTTATTAGAACTAGGAAAGGGTTTTAGTTATGTAGGTAATCAAGTTAGATTAACATTAGAAGAAGATCACTTTTATCCTGATTTAGTTTTCTATAACAGACTTTTAAGATGCTTTGTTATAATTGATTTAAAAATAGGAAAAGTAACTCATCATGATATTGGGCAGATGCAAATGTATGTAAATTACTATGATAGAAAGATTAAACAAGAAGATGAAAATCCAACGGTAGGAATATTATTATCAACAAACAAAAATGAAACAGTTGTAAAATATACGCTACCAGAGGATAATAAAACAATATTTTCGTCAGAATACAAATTACATATGCCGACAGAAAAAGAATTGATTACCGCTATTGAAGAGGAAAAAATAAATTTTGAAATAAACAAGTAAATTTATATACAAGTTAAATGGTATAACTTAGCCGATGATATAATTGAAAATATGAATGAAAGTTATATGACTCAATCTTTATATAAAACGAACCGCATCATTCCTAAGCTGTATACGGGAGCAACAAGTATAAAAAAACAGACTAATAATTAGTCTGTTAACTTTTATATGGAGCAGGTGAGGAGAATCGAACTCCCGTATACAGCTTGGAAGGCTGTGGTTCTACCATTAAACTACACCTGCATTAAGTAGGCATTTTTAATTATACTTATTTTTAAGATATTGTCAATAGCCTTCCAAGAAAAAATGAAAAGAATTTAGAAAACTATTACATGATTATTATATGCTAATTATTTTAAAATTATTAAATATTTATTTACTTAGTTTATTACCCATACACCATAGCCTTTAGATGTATATAATAGGCTAGGAGGTAAGAAAATGACAAATAATTATACGTATGGGATGGATGATATTTTGTTTAGAACTTTTATGATGCCCGCTGTTATGCCAAATAATACCAACTTAAACACTCAAATGAACATGATTAGTAAAACAAACACTAATGCTAGTTTTAATAATCAAAACATGGTAAATAAAAACAAGTTTTTAAGCCCTAGAGAAGGCTTTTTAAGAGGTAACATGGAAGCAGGAACTTATATTCCTTATAAAAACATGACCTATGCCACCCCAAGAATAAATAGTGAAAGACAAAGCGATTTATATAAGTTACAAGAAATGGCTTTTGCAGCTCATGATATTAATTTATACTTAGATACTCATCCAGATGATGCTAATGCAATAAAAATGTACAATGAATATAATAAGCAAGAGAAAATGCTTAATGATCAATATGAAAGGAAATATGGTCCAGTTGATTTATCCGATAACGAAGGTCTTAGCATGACACCTTGGGCTTGGATAGAAAATCCTTGGCCATGGAATGAATAGGGGGGGGATAAACATGTGGAAGTATTCAAAAAAATTACAATATCCAATTAACATAAAGAAAAAGAACTTAAAAATGGCCAAAGCCGTTATAAGCCAGTACGGTGGTGCTCAAGGTGAACTTGGTGCCGCACTTAGATACTTAAACCAAAGATACACGATGCCAGATGCAAAAGGAAGAGCACTTTTAAATGACATCGGAACGGAAGAGCTTGCTCACGTTGAAATGATTTGCACGATGGTAAGTCAAATGATGAAAGGAGCAACTATAGAAGAGTTAAAAGCGGCAGGACTAGAAGGAAATTACACTGAACATGGCCTTGCTTTATTTCCAACTGATTCTAATGGTGTAGCTTGGACGGCAACTTACATATCAACAACGGGTGATCCAGTAGCAGACTTAGAAGAGGATTTAGCCGCTGAACAAAAAGCACGTGCAATCTATGAGCATTTAATTGACTTATCCGATGATCCAGATATTACCGGACCATTACTATGGCTAAGACAAAGAGAAATAGTTCACTATAACAGGTTTAAAGAGTTATCAGATGAATATAAAGCTAAATATTATTATAAATAAAAAGCTTACGAGTTTAACTCGTAAGTTTTTTTAATACGTTAATGGATTAATATCAAAGTTTAGGTTTTCTATTTCATCTTTAACTTTTAAATCATTAAGTATTTGCCTGTTATCAATAAGTACGTTTTCTTTTACATAAGAAAAATGATATATTACGTAATCTTTTAAATCTTTAAAGTTGTAACTAGCAAGTGGGCTTTCATTTAAAGCAAGTGATACGTCTTTTACTACCTTTTTTGTTATTTCTTCATTTATGTTTTTAGAGGAGGCTATTATTAATGAACCATTTTGCTTTTGAAAACAAATGCTTAAGTAATCTTTTATATCTTCATTATTTATACTTTTTATTTCTATTTCGTAATTTTCACATTCACCTTGTTTTACTAAGCATTCATATTCTTCTTTTAAAACGGTAAAGATCTTTGCAAAGGAACTAATATAACCTTGCTCATATTCTTTTGTTAACATTTATATCACCATTATAATTATATTTATAATAAAAAAACTTATGATTTGCTCATAAGTTTAGTATTGTTTAGCCCAGTATATTTTAGTTGTTGCTTTCTTACCACAGCATACGCAAGTTTTATCACCGTCAGGCTCTGCTCCTTCAAAAGGAATGCACCTTGATTTTAAACCTAAGTCATCTTTTATTTTGTTTTCACACGCTTCATCACCACACCAGTTAGTAAAGATAAATCCTGGTTTTTCTTTAGCAATCTTTGTCATTTCTTCATAATTAGATGCTTCATATATCATGCTATTGCGTCTTTTTAAGGCTCTTTCATACATGTCATTTTGGATGTTTATTAAAAGTTCATTAACCTTCATTACCGCCTCATCTATTGGTACTTTTATTTTTTCTAGGGTATCACGTCTTACGATTGTTACTAATCCTTCTTTTAAATCACGCTTTCCAACTTCTATTCTAATAGGGTATCCTTTAACCTCTGCTTCAGCAAACTTAAATCCAGGAGTTTTATTTGAGTTATCTATTTTATAAGTAACTAGTGAATCGCTTAAATCTTCTTTTAGATCATTTACAACTTTGTTTATCTCCTCATCATCTTTAATTGGAATTATAATTACTTTATATGGTGCTATTCTAGGAGGTAAGACAAGACCTCTGTTATCACCATGAACCATAACAAGCGCCCCAATCATTCTGGTTGTGCATCCCCAAGATGTTTGATATGGATATTTTAACTTATTATCTTTATCTAAAAACTTAATGTCAAACGCTTTAGAAAAATTCTGACCAAAATAGTGTGAAGTTGCGTTTTGAAGAGCAACACCGTCATACATCATCGCTTCTACCGAGTATGTTTCATCTGCTCCCGCAAACTTTTCTTTATCGGTTTTTTTACCAGTAAAAACAGGTATTGCAAGAATGTTTTTTTGAAAGTCCTCATATATTTTAAGCATTCTTAAAGTTTCTTCTTTAGCTTCTTTTTCAGTAGCATGCATGGTGTGTCCTTCTTGCCATAAAATCTCACGACTTCTTAAGAAAGGTCTCGTTGTTTTTTCCCATCTTACTATTGTACACCACTGGTTATATAAAAGAGGTAGGTCCCTGTATGATTTAATAATTTTTTTAAAATGTTCACAAAAAAGTGTTTCGGAAGTAGGCCTTACGCACATTCTTTCTTCTAGTTTAGTTTCACCACCGTAAGTTACCCAAGCTACTTCTGGTGCGAAACCTTTAACGTGCTCTTTTTCTACGTTTAATAAACTTTCTGGTATAAACATTGGCATTTGTACATTTTCGTGATTGGTACTTTTAAATTTTTTATCTAATATGCTTTGCATGTTTTCCCAAATAGCATATCCATAAGGTCTTATTATCATGCTTCCTTTAACTGATGAGTAATCAACTAAGTCAGCTTTTTTAACAACATCCGTGTACCATTTAGCAAAATCAACATCCCTGTTTGTTATTTCTTTTACCTGATTATCATTCATTTTAACACTCCTTACTTGTGTAATTCATGCTTAATATTATAGCATATTTTTAGACTTTATGATAATTATTAGGTAAAAAAAGAAAATAATGTAAAGAAAAATAAAATATTAAGACTAATGTAAAATTAGATTAATAAGTGTGTTAAAATATTTATAAGAGGTAAAAGAAGATGGAAAAAATAATGATTGATACTAATGAAAAATTAAAAGAGTTTTTAATAGATTGTGGTATTAATAGCCATATTTTTTATCATGCCTCAAAAATGGATATAAGTATAATAAGATTATTTAAAGAAAAAATAATTAATAACTATAGTTTAAAAACGCTTGATGAAGTAACAAAAAACTTACTTGGAGTTTATGGAAACTTTATCGCTACTTCTTATTGCAAGCACTTATATAAAGATGTAAAAAACGAAGTGGCAATAAAAGATAAAATGGGTAAAGTAATTACAAAGGCCGATATTTCATACGTTGATATTGATGGTATATTAAATTATTGTGAGGTAAAAGCAGCACATCAAATAATAGCGAACAAAAGAAATTACATTGATGATGAGAGGTATAAAGAAGTTTTTTATGAAGATAAAGTAGAGGAAATAATAAAATATAAAAACATCGGAAGAAAGTTACTTACTCAAGTAAAAAAATTAAGTTGCACTGGTAAAAAAGTAAACGTATTTATCTATGATGGATGTTATGTTGATGATACGATAAAAGAAGAATTAAAAAACTATAATTGTAACGTACATATTTTAATGCCAAACATAAAACAATTGGAAGATGAAATAATGAATAAAATAATGTTAATTAAGAATTTTATGAAAGAAAAAATGATAATAGATATAAAGGATGATAAATCAGTTAAGAAAAAATGATTTATCTTCTTTTTTTAATGCATATAATTCATTAGGTGATATAAATGGTTAAAATAACCGTTAAAGACGTTTTAGAAAATTGTGATGCTAAATTATTAATAGGAGATAAAGATAAAGAAATTAAAGAAGGTTTTATAAATTCTAAAGAAGTTGTGCCCGGTGGATGTTTTTTTGGAATAAAGGGTAGTAATACCGATGGATCCTTATATTATAAAGAGGCATTTAAAAATGGGGCGGACATCTGCGTTTTAAGTAAATTAAAAGATTTAGATCTAAAAGGTTATGATGATAAGACCGTTTTAATATCAAATGATGTAAAAAAATGCCTGCAAGATATTGCTGCTTATAAAAGAAGTTTATTTAAAGGCTGTGTGATTGCGGTAACGGGAAGCGTTGGAAAAACTTCTACTAAAGAGATGATTGCAAATGTTTTAAAACATAAATATAAAGTCTTAAAAACAATTGGTAATCAAAACAGTCAAATAGGACTTCCAATTACCATTTTAAGATTAACTAATGAAGATGTTATGGTACTGGAAATGGGGATGAGTTCTTTAGGACACATTCATAATTTATCAGTAATTGCAAAACCAGATATTGCACTTATTACAAACATACATGAAAATCATATAGAAAGTTTAGAAAATAAAGAAAATATTCTAAAAGCTAAGATGGAAATAATAGATGGTATGGATAGTGGATATTTAATTGTTAATAATGATGATGATTATTTAAGTAAAATAGAAGAAAACATAAAAGATGGTGTTAAACTTTTAACGTTTGGAATTGATAATTTAAGTAACGTAATGCCATGTAATATTAAAGACGATTTTATAACCACTTTTGATATAGCAGACATAAAAGATTTTAAGGTAAATTTTGGAACAACTTTTATTTATAATGCATTGCCAGCATTCTTAATAGGTAAGATGCTTGGTTTATCAAGAGGTATGATAAAAGATGGTATAAATACATTTATTACTAAAAACCATAGGCTAGAAGAAGTTAACATAAATAATAACGTTACCTTAATAGATGATACTTATAACGCTTCTTTTGATTCTATGAAACTAGCTATTGGCTATTTAAATAAATTTAATAAAAGAAAGATACTTGTTTTAGCAGACGTTTTAGAACTTGGAAAAGAATCTAAAATAATTCATAAAAAAATAGGCAAAGAATTATCTAAGACTAATATTGATTATTTAATTACTATTGGTAAGTACTCTAAAATAATTGCAAAGGAAGCTAAAAAATCAGGTTTTAACGTTAAGCATTTTAAACGAGAGGAAAAATCAAGAAGTTATTTGAAAAAGTTAATAAAAAAAGATGATGTTATATTAATTAAGGGATCACATGGTATGAATCTCATTAATTTGGTTAACTATTTAAAAGAAGAGCTAACGCTTTAACTCTTCTTTTAACATATTTTCCAATTTTTTACATTTATCTTTATCCATATCATGAACACCTTTTAATGGATAAGTAATTTTTAAGTCTTCATATTTATGAACTCCTAAAGTGTGATATGGTAAAAATTCTATCTTTTCTACGTTTTTAATCGGTTTTATAAATTTAACTAGTTCATATATATATTCTTTTGTATCGTTTATACCAGGTACTATTACGACTCTTAGCCAAAGTTTTTTGTTTAACTTTTCACATAGTTTTATAAATTTAATTGCGTTATCAAAATTACCATGAGTCATTTCTTCATAATTTTTTTTGTTTGTACCTTTAATATCTAATAAAACAAGATCAGTATATTTTAATATTTCTTCACAATCTAATATGCTTCCTGCGGTATCTAAACATGTATTAATATCATTTTTTTTGCATAGCTTTAAACATTCAAGTAAAAACTCTTTTTGTATTAAAGGCTCTCCACCGGAGAAGGTAACCCCACCATTTCTTTTAAAATATGGTTTATAATTTAGTATCTTTTTAATTAGTTCTTCTGGAGTATAATTATCTTTATTACCATTTAATTTCCAAGTTTCAGGATTATGACAAAATTTACATCTTAAAGGGCATCCTTGCATAAATACAACAAACCTAACACCTGGTCCATCTACTAGTCCCATCGACTCTATACTGTTAATTTTTCCTATCATTTTAATCACCAACTTAATTATATATTGATTAAATACAATATCCAACAATTTTTTTAAAAATAGTTTATATAATAGAAAACTAAAAAAACGAAAGGAACTATTACATGAACTATTATAACGAAATAAAAAACGAATTAATAAATAACGGGGTATATAAAAAGTAAAGGATATATCTAAAAACAGAAGTGATTTAAAAACATACATAAATTACATTGATAAAAATATAAAGACACCCAATCAAAATCCAACATTAGGCATTATTTTATGTAGGAAAGATAATGAATTTGTTTTTGAATATGTTCCAAATGACAACGTAATAGATAGAGAATATGAGTTAATATAAAAAGCCAAGCTTAAAACTTGACTTTATTACATTTTTTCGTGGAACGTACGGGCGATTACTTCTTTTTTATGTTCTAGTGATAATTTATCAAATAAAACGGCATAACCAGATACTCTAATGGTTAAAGTAGGGTATTTACCAGGATGATTCATTGCATCTATTAACATTTCTCTATTAAGAACGTTAACGTTTATATGATGAGCACCTTTTTCAAAATATCCATCAAGTACGTTTACTAGGTTTTCTATTTGTTCATCCTTAGAATGACCTAATGCACTAGGAACGATAGAAAACGTATTTGAAATACCATCTTCACAAACATTAGTATAAGGCATTTTAGCAACTGAGTTAAGTGATGCAAGAGCACCGCTTGAATCTCTACCATGCATTGGGTTAGCACCAGGTGCAAATGCTACACCTTTTTTTCTTCCGTCTGGCGTTGATCCTGTTTTTTTACCATACATTACGTTTGAAGTTATTGTTAAAACAGATAACGTGTGTTTTGCACCACGATAAGCAGGGTGTTCTTTTAAGTCATTATAGAACTCTTCTAATAGTTCTTTTCCGATTAGGTCAGCTCTATCATCATCATTTCCATATTTTGGAAAATCTCCTTCAATTTCAAAATCAACGGCGATACCATTTTCATCCCTTATTGGTTTTACTTTTGCAAACTTTATTGCAGAAAGTGAATCTATTGCAACCGAAAAACCTGCAACACCGAATGCCATTAAACGTCCTACTTTTGTATCATGAAGTGCCATTTGACCTCTTTCGTATGCGTATTTATCATGCATATAGTGAATTATGTTCATTGCATCAACGTATGTTTTTGCAACTTTTTTCATGGCTTTAGAATATGCTTTTCTAACGGTTTCATAGTCTAAATATTCATCTAGAATTTTATCTAATCCATCAACAACTAGTTCTTTTTTTATTTCATCATAGCCACCGTTAATTGCATATAATAATGTTTTAGCTAAGTTACATCTAGCTCCAAAAAATTGCATTTGTTTACCAACCGTCATAGCAGAAACGCAACATGCAATAGCGTAATCACAACCATGAATAGGTCTCATTAATTCATCTGATTCATACTGAATAGCATCAGTGTCAATTGATACTTTAGCGCAGTATATTTTGAAGTTTTCTGGTAGACGGTCACTCCATAAAATGGTTAGGTTGGGTTCAGGAGCTGATCCTAAATTGTACAAGGTGTTTAGATATCTATATGAGTTTTTGGTAACCATTGATTTACCATCTTCACTCATACCTGCTATTGACTCAGTAACCCAAGTTGGATCTCCTGCGAATAACTCGTTATATTCAGGAGTTCTTAAATGTCTTGCCATTCTAAGTTTCATGATGAACTGATCTATTATCTCTTGAGCGTCAGTTTCTGTTATCACACCGTTTTTTAAATCTCTTTCAAAGTATATATCTAAGAATGTAGATGTTCTACCTAAACTCATTGCAGCACCATTATTTTCTTTTATGGCAGCAAGATATCCAAAGTATAGCCACTGCGTTGCTTCTTTAGCGTTAGAAGCCGGTTTAGAAATATCAAAACCATAACTTTTAGCCATATCTTTTATTTCGCCTAAGGCTTTAATTTGTTCTGATACTTCTTCTCTTAGACGAATCATTTCTTCGGTTAACTCTTCTTTTTCTAGATCAAGTAAATCTTTTTTCTTTTCCTCAACTAAAAAATCTATTCCGTAAAGAGCAATTCTTCTATAATCTCCAATTATTCTACCTCTTCCATAAGCATCAGGTAGACCAGTTAAAAGTCCTGCGTGTCTTGCTTTTCTAATATCTGTTGTGTATGCGTCAAATACGCCGTCATTATGAGTTTTTCTGTATTCAAATCTTTTTTTGAACTCATCATCTAATTCATAACCGTATGCTTCTAATTCTTGTTTTACCATTCGCATTCCACCGAATGCGTTTGTTATTCTTTTTAATGGTTCATCGGTTTGAAAACCAACGATTACCTCATCTTCTTTAATTAGGTATCCAGGCTTATAATTATTTATTCCTGATACCGTTTTTGTATCAACGTCATAAACACCTTTTTCTATTTCTATTTTTGCAAGTTTATTATATTTATCATTTAATCTTTTTGTTTTTTCTGTAGGCCCTTTTAAAAAGCTTTCGTCACCTTTATATTCCGTGTAGTTATCTAATATAAATTGTTTAACGTCTATTTTATTTTTCCAATCTTCGCCTTTAAAATCTTTCCATTGATCCATTTTAATACCTCCTTTATTATACGATATTATTATACAACAAACAAAAAAATAACAATGTTGCAACTGCAACAATGCTATTTTTATTATATTTACTTTACATGATTTTATTCATTTTCATTTATTTCATCTGCAATATTTATTTTTTTTAAATGGTAATACAATATAAAATATATTATTAACAATATTATAATAATAATTATTATTGATAGTAAATAACTAATTATACTTATGTTAAAACTATAAATAAACGTACTTATGTTAAAGTTTTTCATAACTAAATAACTTATAACACTGCCGGATACCAAACCTATTAAAATACCTATTATAGTTGCAATTAAACTTTCCTTAAAAAGATAATTGATAATTTCTTTATCATAAAATCCTAGCTGTTTTAATGATACTATTTCATTTTTTCTTTCACTAATGTTTATACGCGATAGGTAATATAAAATTATAAATGCTAGTATTATGGTTGATATACTTAAAAAGTAAGATACGTAATTAACTGATGAAATCATGTTTTGATAACTTTCTATTGCGCTTTTTTTATCAGTTACTTGTAACACGTTATCAAGATTTGATATTTCATATTTTAAATCTTCTGTTTTACTATCAGATAATTTATTGTTTATTAGTAAAATACTATTATATATAACTTTTTTATCAGTTAGTTTTTCATATAAGCTGTTAGACATATAAATGTTATTATCTATGTAGTTTTTAAATATGTTACTTACTTTTACCTTAAAATTACTATTATTTAAATTAATTGTTATTTTATCATTTACTTTAAGATTTAATTTATTAGCTAAAGAAGAAGATATAATAACACCATCATTTGATAATTTTATGTTTTTGTTATCTTCTGTTTTTAAATTAATAAAATCACTTAAGTTTTTATTGTTTTTTATTACCATTAAATAAGATGTATCATTATTATTTTTTGTGTTTATATCTATATTAGTGCTATATACTTTTTTTGTTTGCTTAATATTTTTATTATCATCAAGTTTTTTTATTATTTCATTTATGTTTTTATTACTGTTATTACTTATAACGTCTATTTTCATATCATATTTGTTAATCTTGTTAAACTGATTATTTATGGTTTTATTAGATGAGTTTTTATAACCAAAAGACACTAAAAGTAGGATAGTTATAAAACAAGTTATTATAACTGTTATAAACGTTATTTTTTTACATCTAAACACGTTTTTGAAAGCAAGTTTACTTAAAAAGCCTAGTTTTTTAAATAAATTATTATTTTCTAATTTTTTTACTTCTTTTTTAGGGGTAGAAGATTTAATTAGTTTTAAACAGTTGTTTTTAATTGTTAAAATAAATACTAACGTTGTTAATAAAATGCTTGTCAAAACCGAAAATAAAATTGAAAATAAAACATAATTCATTTGTAAATTAGTGGTAATATTTGGCATGTCATATACAATAGAGTAAGAATACCCAATAATTAAAGGAATTACTTTACAGAATAGAAAACTTCCTAATATGCTTCCTATTAGACTTGCTAATAAAGCATATAATATGTATTTAAATAAAATATCAAAAGTTGTGTATCCTAATGATCTTAAAGTTGCAATTCTGTTTTTTTCTTTAAGTATCATTTTATACGTTGAAATTACAATAACCAAAATGGTCATTAATAAAAATATTAACGGTACTACTTTACTTATATTTTCTATTCTTTTTATTTCTTGCTCATATTCATAAAAACCATTATGATTATTTCTTGTGTTAACAGTTAAGGTATCATTTTCTATTTCTGATAGTTTAGTTTCATTTTGATTTATTTGCTTTTTAATTGCTTCTTTTTCATCTTTTAAAGTTTCGTCGCTTGATATATTTAACCTATATAAATCATCTTGTAGTTCTTCAATTTCTTCGTTTAATTCGTTAGTTATTTGTTCTTTTTTATCTTTGTTACCTTCATTAATAGTATTATTTATATCATTTATAAAACTTTGTACATAATTTTCATATTCTTTTTTATATGTATCATATTTATTTGCGTTATTTAAAGTTATGTATGCATAATTATAATGATTTGATGTAAAATCGTTTTCAGGCAAGTACATGTAATAATCTATTTTCTCATCATCCGTTTTGTTAGCAAGAGAGTATAAGCTGTTTTTAATGCTTCCTACGATTTTGATTTTTTTTGCCCTTAATAAATTATCACTTTCTGGTTCTAGCGTTACTAAATCTCCAATTTTTAGATTTGCATCTTTTAAAAACGCTTCGTCAACTAAACCTTCGTTTACTGTCTTAGGATATGTACCATCAGTTAGTATCAAATGATTTATATAATCATCTTTTTTATCATCTTTATTATCACTTATGCTATTTAATCTTAGAGTATAATCTTTATCATCGGTTGATGCTAATACATCTAAGCTTTTTGTTAGCATAACTCCTTTTATACCTTGTATGCTTTTTAATTTATCAACATCACTTTTTACAAAACCAGTTTTTTGCGTAAGTTCAATATCAAATAAATTAGTCTTATTATAATAATCTAAAGAAGTTTGCTTCATGTCTTTAGCGGTTGATTTTAGGCCAACGAAAAGACCGGTGCCTATCATTATAATTAATAAAAGTAATATAAATCTTTTTTTGTTAAAACTAATTTCTCTTAATGTATCTTTTAATATGCTTTTGTTTTTCACCATGTAAGATCACCTACTGATTTAGGTTTTTTATTTACTTTAACATCTGATATGGTTCCGTTTTTTAAAGTGATGATTTTATTTGCAATAGGAAGTATGCTTTCATCATTAGTTGCTATTATAATTGTTGTTTTATCCTTTTTGCTTAAGCTTTGTAAAAGTTTTAAAACTTGTTTTTTGCTTTTTTCGTCTAAGTTATCGGTTATATTATCACATAAAATAAGTTTTGGGTTTTTACATATTGCTCTTGCTATTAAAGTTTTTTTCTTTTCTTCTTTTGTTAACATGTAAATAAAATCATCTTTTTTCTTAGTTAAAGAAAGTTTTTTTATAATGCTAGTAGGTTCCTTTTTTTCTTTAGATATTTGACTTGAAAGCTCAACGTTTTCTAACAATGTTAAATTATTAAGTAAATTAAAATCATCTAATATTAAACCAACGTAGTTTCTTCTGTATTTAGTAAGCTTTCTTCCTTTTAATTTATCTAGGCTGATACCGTCTACAATAACGTTGCCACTGGTTTGTTTATCTAATCCACCTAAAATGTTTAAAATAGTTGTTTTACCAGATAACGAAGGGCCCGTTATGACTACTAATTGTCCTTTATCTATTTCAAAGCTGGCTTTTTTTAAAGCTTTGATTTCTTTTTCGTTGCTATCATAATTTTTACATACTAATTTAAATTCAATATAAGCCATAAAAACCCTCCTTTTCTAGTTATTATATTACATTTAGGTTATATAAATGTCAACTTAGTTTTAAATAAATATTTTATTTTTTTTAAACAAATGTTATAATTATTTTGTAAAGTAGATAAATAGGGGTGAAAAACATGCAAGATAATGAATTAGACACAATTGAAGACGTTGAAGAAATAAACGAGGATAATGTTTTATCTGATGATTTAAATGAAGAGGAAAAAACTGATTTAAATGCAAGTGAAAATAATGAAGATGAAAAAAGCAGGGAAGAGAAAGTAGAAACTGATGATGTAGGTAGCATAGATACTAGTAAGCAAGATGATAAGCCTCAAGAACCAGTTTATCAGCCTATGCCAAATGAAATTGGTATCGTACAAAACGTTGGGGTTGATAGCGTAACAATTAAAGTTACTTCTTCTTTAGCTTTTGAAAAGAATTTGCTTGATCATCATGTTATTTTTGTAACTAATACAAACCAAAGAATAGTTGGAACCTTAATAAGTTTAAACCAGGACAGTGGACAAATAACGTTAATAGGAGAAATACAAGGCGTAAGGTTTGTTCCTGGAGTACTTACTAAGCCATCAATTGGTAATAGGTGCTTTGCCGCAACTGATGAAGAAACTAAAATGATCGTGGTAGATGATCAAAATAACGTACTTAAAAAGGTATTAATAGGTACTATGCCACTTTATAATAATACCCCTGCTTACGTTCCTACTAACACGTTTTTTAGTAACCATTTTGCTATTTTTGGAAATACTGGTTCTGGTAAGTCTTGTGGTGTTGCAAGAATATTTCAAAACATTTTCTTTAACACTAATCAAGCTCCAAGAAACGCCTGCGTGTTTATATTTGATGCTTATGGTGAGTATGAAAGTGCTTTATCGATTCCAAATAGTAGCGTTCAATTTAAAAGATATTCGACGAACGTAAGAACAAATCCAAATTCTTTAATAAAATTACCTTTATGGCTTTTAGACGTTGATGATTTTGCTCTTTTGCTTGAAGCCGAGGATCCAACCCAATTACCAATAATTGAAAAAGCCTTAAGATTAGTTACCGTGTTTTCTGGAAATGAAGAAGAAACCAAGGTTTATAAAAACGATATAATTGCAAAAGCAATACTAGAGGTTTTATATTCCGGCGGCAGTGCATCACAGATACATGACCAGATATTTGCAATATTAACGTCTTTTAACACACCGGATTTAAACTTAGAAACACCTATTGCACAACCTGGTTACATAAGAAGCTTAAGACAATGTTTAATAATTGATAAAGAAGGTAAAATAGGGGAGATGCAGCTTGTAACAGAATTTATAAAGAAATTTATAAACGATGACTTAAAACTAGAATTACCAGATGGAACGATTCCTTTTACCTTAGAAAACCTAAGAGAGGCATTTGAATTTGCTTTAATATCAGAAGGTATTTTAAAAAGTGATAAACTATATGATAAAGCAAACGTACTTAAAGTAAGGTTAGACTCTTTAATTAAGGGTGAATACGCTGAGTATTTTAAGGTTGATAAATACATTGATAAACAAACCTTTATAAAAGAGCTAATTACGGCCCCTAATGGCGCACGAGCTCAAATAATTAATATAAACATAAGTTATCTAGATGATAGACTTGCAAAAACAATATGTAAGATATATGCAAAATTATTATTTGACTTTACGTCTAAACTTCAACAAAGAGGATCATTTCCAGTACACTTAATATTAGAAGAAGCACACCGTTACGTACAACAAGATTCTGATACTAAAATACTTGGATATAACATATTTGATAGAATTGCAAAAGAAGGAAGAAAGTACGGTGTTATTTTAGGACTCATCTCACAAAGACCTTCAGAGATGAGTGAAACCGTATTATCACAGTGCTCTAACTTTTTAATATTTAAAATGCAGCATCCTAAAGACGTGCAGTTTATTAAACAGATGGTGCCTTTCATAACCGATGAGATAGTAGAAAAAATGAAAGGATTACAGCCTGGTACTTGTGTTGTGTTTGGATCAGCATTCAAGCTTCCAACAATTGTTAAGTTAGAAATGCCATATCCACAACCAATGAGTCAGAACGTTGATGTATCAAGATTATGGTACTAAAGAAGTCATAAGGCTTCTTTTTTTATGCAATAAAAATAATAAAAAAATGACAAAAAACGACAAAAATTGTCATTTTTTTCCATAAAAAGACAGAAAATATTGACCGAAAGACGTGGGGATGTTATTATTAACATAGTAAAAGATAGACAGGTATGCTTCTTTTACGGTTATGCACATGGAGGCGTATATGAATGAATAAGTTACTTATTTCAATTGAAGTTCCGTCTATAGAACAAAATTTTGATTTGTTTATACCTATTAATAAGAAAATGGGTACCATAAAGAAGTACGTTATAAAAAGTATCCATGAATTATCTGGAGGAATACTTAAGGAAAAAACGTATCTTTTTTTTGATATAGACACTGGCATGGAATATTCAAACAACGTATACGTCAAAGACAGCGGAATAAAAAACGGGGCACGAATAATGATGGTATAAGGAGGTGAAAGGTTATGGCAATGACTAGTTTAAACATTGATTATGAAAAAACAAGACAAACTGGAACTGCTATTCAAAACTATGCTGGAGATTTCAAAAAGTTATTAGGTGAAATTCAAAATCTTAATGATAGTTTGAAAAGAAGTTGGCAAGGTGATGATGCAACAAAATATACTAGTGAAATAACAGAACAAGCACAAGTAATGAATAAGTTGCAACAAACAATTGATGAAGTTGGATCATATTTAATCCAAGTAGGTAACGCATACCAAAAAGCAATGGAAGAAAACACAATAAAGTAGGAGGGATAAAATGTTCTCAGGATTATCTTATACAGAAATAAGTAGTATAGCAGATCAGTTAGGACAAAAAGCTAGTTCTATGCAATCTTTATTAGAAGAATCTATTAAGCCTGAAATGGATAAGGTAGGAACTGATGGAGTATGGAGTGGAGACGCTGCTGAACAAGCTAAAGCGGAATTTAATACTTTGGCTGCAAAATTTCATGAATTCTATGAAGCTATAACTGATTGTTCTACATATCTTAAGAATACAGTTGCTAGATATCAAGCAGTTGATAGAGCAGTATCAGGTCAAAAATAAGAGTTTAATAATTAAACTTTTTGACAAAAGAATGCTAATTTTAACATTCTTTTGTGAGGGAGGTTAGTAGTATGAAGCTAATATCTGATAGTGAATTTATACAATTAAGTGCACAAATGAAGGAACGCATTGAAAGCATTCATTCAAAAACAAATCAATTAAAAGAAAGATTTGATTCTTTATCATCTGTGTGGAAAGGTGATGATGCAACAAGTGTGTTAAATGCGTTTAATAGATGTTATCCTTACATTGATACTTTTTATAATGTTATGTTACTTTATCATTATTATTTATCACATTACGATATTATTTTTAAACAAATCGAAGAAAAATTAGGAACTAGGCTTAATATAACTCGTTAGGAGGATTTTTATGCAAACTGAAATTAATTATGAACAGGTAAATGAACTTTATGAAGAAACTAAAAACTTAAAAAAGCAAATTTTAGATGACATGGATGGAATAAAACAAGTAAGAAAAAAAGTAAAAAACATATTTGATGGGTCAAATGATTATTTCTGTGATAATTTAAAGAAGAATTGTGATTTGTTTGAAGATATAATTAATGTATATTTAGAGCCTTGTATTAACAATCTTAAGACAGCTGCTGATAATTATAAAACTACGGATAAAAAAATGAATAACTTTATAGATAATTATAATCAAGTTACTACTTGGTCTAACAACAATAATAATTTATAAAATTAACATAATGGAGGTGTCTTATGAAATTAGAGGATGTAAGTAAAAATAGCGTTTTAGAAGATTTAGAATACTTGTTAACATTAGACAAATTTTTTAACAAACTTTTCGATTTGAATTCCAATTTAAAAGATTCTTTTTGGACTGGCATAACCAAAAGCGTAATAGTAGATGCTATTGCTAGTCAAGAAATGTTTATTAATGATTTTAGAGTGTATTTACAAAACTGTATTGATGCACTACCAAATTTAGATGAATATAAAAAGCAAGCGGTAATTTCTGGTGAAAAGAAGATGGCACTTTATAATTTTGAAAATAGTAATAGTTTACAAACAAGTGCTCCTTATGCTGCACAATATGATGATGCTAATCAAAGACGTACGCATGCTTCTTTAAAAAAAGAGTATAACAATGCCTTAAACAAAAAAAATGAATTAAAACAGAAATTAATAGATATCTTTAATAGATATGCTTTAAAAGGAAATCCTGGTTCTTTATCATCTTCTTCAACAGATAATAGGATTTATAATATTGATAAAATCGAAAACTATTATAATGATTTTGAGGATTTATCACGTGAATTACAATCAAAATATATAGATGAGTTTGAAAGCGGTTATATATATTCATGTGATAACGATGTTATTGTAATTCTTAAAAATGTAATTAATCAAATTTTTCATTATATGAAAGAAAACAATTCTATAATTTTAAATAAATGGAGTGAAATAATAAATGTTTTAAAAGCAGTTTATTCAAGTACTAACGTTGCTAACGGTGGTAGTCCATCAGGCTATTCTAGTCAAGAGTCAACTATGCCAGAACTTATTTTAATAGATAAAACTAATTCTGCATTAAATGTTTCAAAGGTACCTGGCAGAGTTTCAGATGATGAATTAGCAAGCAACGCAAAAGTTGAAGAGGTTAAATATCCAGATATAAGGATTGGTTCTTCAGTTGGTAATTTTGATGTCAGCAAAGGACATATGTCAGCAGCTGATGCAGTTAATGCAAGAGATACACGTAATTTAATTAATAAATATGTTAATAGTGATAATTCAAAATTTAAAAGTTTTGCTATAGTAAATGAAGATGGTACGGTATCCAATATTGAAAGAGCGGATGGCTTATCACTACAAGAATACTGCGAAAAGTATGGTGTTGATATAGGAAGAGTTGCGGTTGACGTATCTGATAAAAATGGTACTTCTCAAGCTTGGATAAGCGTTAATGAATTAAATGAAAATCAGGAAGAATTAGCAACAGAACAAGTTAAAATTAATTCTTCTAATGATAAAGTTACTACTACTGAAACTCAAAGGCCATCTATTAATAAAACTGCAAATGAAATCATTTCACAATATATTGATAATAATCCTAATGTTAGAGGTTTTGCTGTGATAAATGAAAATGGTAATGTTTCAAATGCAGAACTTGCAAGTAATATGTCATTTCGAGAATTCTGTGAAAAATATGATGTTAATGAAGCACAAGTTGCTATAAATTTAAATAACACAAATGCTTCATCAAATAATTGGGTTAGTGTAAAAGAAATTATAAATAAATAGTTAAAAGAGTTATTAAACTCTTTGACAAAAGAATGTTATAATTAACATTTTTTTTGTGAGGGAGGTTAGTAGTGTGAAGATAGCTGTATCTGATAAGTTAAACCAAGATGCTACATCAATAAAAGAAAACATAGATAAAATCAGTGATAATATAAATCTAATCAAGCTTTATTTAGATGTAGTTAATCAAAGTTGGCAAGGTGATGATGCGACTAGTTTTTTAAAAAAATATGATGATGTTTTGGTTGATTTAAAAAAATATGAAAGTGAACTTAATAATTATTATACTTTTTTGAGTAAAGTTTATGACATATATGATGCTTTAAAAGAATCATATGATAAACCTATAACGGATTGAGGTGATTAGTTATGCAACAGATGGATTATAATACAATATTAGAACTTTATGATTACTTTAATTATTTTTCTAATGAGTTGTTAACGTGTATTAATAATATTAAGAATATTGTGAATGATTTAGATAAAAATGAACATTGGGATGGTAATGGTTATAAAGAATATAACGAAAAAATGAGTAACTTATCAGCTAATTTTTCGGCATATATAAGTGATATTGGTTTTACAGATGATGAAGCCTTTAAACTATATGATAAATTAACGGATTATGAATTATTTAAAGGAAATTTTGAATTTACTAATATAAATGATCAAGTCAAGTAAAACGGAGGAGTAAAAATGCGGGTTTCATTAATAAAAAGGGATAGAATAAGAAGTATAAATATACCAGATGAGCCATCTGGTAACTTTTGGGTTACTGATTATGATGATGCTGGTAAAGAGGTTAATTTACTTAATATAACTGAGGAAAATGGGCTTTGGAGGCTTATTAGTAATCAGGAGTTTTATTGTGTTTTTAATAATGATTATATAGCGGCTTTTGATTTAAAGGAATACTCTTTTTATACTGTTAGAAATGCGTCTACTAATGAATCTATGTTAATTTATGTTGCTCCTTCTTATGATGATAAGATGGTGGATTATTATGTTAATCCCAATCAAACTCCTGTTATATCTATCGGTAGTACTAACAACAATAACGTTGTATTTAATAGATTAGATCAGAATCAGGCAAAGTTAGTCTTTGAAAACGGTAAATATTTTTTATATGCTACTTCTAATAGGTATGGTGTTTATGTAAATAATTTAAGGGTTTTTGATAAAAAGGCTTTAGAGTATGGAGACGTTATCTTTATAAATGGTTTAAAGATAGTTTATATGAAGTATCAGTATAATGCTAAGTTAAACATTTATTATTATGGTAATAGTTTAATGGTAAATGGTCTTACAACGGTTAATTATGATAACGTGGAAGATAGTTTTAATGAAGCTGATGAAGACATTGATATGAAGTGGTATAAAGATGATGATTATTTTCATAAAACACCCCGCTTTGTATCTGAATTAAATGAAAAGGAAATAAAAATAGATGCTCCACCTGCTAAAGAACCAGAGCAAGATATGCCAGTTATTTTAACTGTTGGACCAATGCTTACTATGAGTATGTCATCAATGGTTATGGCATTTACTTCGATTGCAAATTTAAGAAGTGGTAATTCATCTATGCTTTCTGCACTTCCTTCTATAGTTATGTCTATTGCAATGGTTGCATCGACGCTTTTATGGCCAACCATTACAAGAAAGTTTGAAAATAAAAGAAGAAAGAAAAAAGAACAGGAAAGAATAGATAAATACACTAAGTATATTGAGGGTAAAAGAAAGCAAATTATTGATGAATTAAATAATCAAACTGATATTTTAAATCGTAATTATCCTAATTTACTTACTTGTAACAAAATAATACTTGATAAAGAAACGGTATTATGGCAAAAAAGAATAGAAGATGAAGACTTTTTAAAAGTCAGTTTAGGTTTTGGGAGTTATCCTATGAAGCTTAAAATAACTTATCCTGAAGAGTCATTTTCTATGGTTGAAGATGAACTTAAAGATGTTGCGGATAAGTTAAGTCGTGAGCCAAAGATACTAAAAAACGTTCCTGTTGTATATTCTTTTATGGATAATTATATATCTTCTATAATTGGTCAGTATGATAATAGAAGTGATTATTTGAAGAAACTTTTGTTTCAGATAATAACTTTCCATAGTTATATAGATTTGAAAATAGTTATTTTAACTGATAATGATAAGAAAAACACTTGGGAAAACATAAAGAATTTACCACACTGTTTTGACGATGATAAAACGATTCGTTTATTTGCTTCTAAAAGTGAGGAATATAACATAGTTTGTTCATATCTAGAAAAGATATTTAACGCGAGAAAAGAAGCGTCAAACCAAAGGGATTTAAATCCTCATTCATTTGATAAGATTTATCTTGTTATAACTGATTCTTTTAAGATGGTAAGAAGTCAGGATTTTATTAATGATTTACTTGAGTCAAAAGTAAATTATGGTTTTAGTTTGTTAATTTCAAATGGAAACATATCAACGCTTCCAGAACAATGTAAGAGTTTTATAACCGTTGATGCTGCATCAGGTGAGCTTTCTAAGAACGTTATAAATGAGGAAAACCAAAAGTTTATAATAGACTTAATAAGTGGCATTAATTATAATGAATGCTACAAAGTATTATCTAATATTCCTATTGAAACCGCTAATAACTCAGTTGCTAAAATACCAGATAAAGTAGGCTTTTTAGAGATGTATGACGTAGGTAAAGTACAGCAGTTAAACTCACTTAACAGATGGCAAAAAAGCAATCCTATGGAGTCGCTTTCAACTCCGGTTGGTTATGGAAAGAATAATGAAATTCAGTACATTGATTTACATGAAAAAGCACATGGTCCGCATGGGCTTGTCGCAGGTATGACAGGTTCTGGTAAATCAGAATTTATCATTACTTATATTTTGTCTTTAGCGGTTAACTATAATCCGTATGAAGTACAATTTATATTAATTGACTACAAAGGTGGAGGACTTGCTGGTGCTTTTGAAAATGCTAATTCTGGTAAAAAATTACCTCACTTAGTAGGTACGATAACGAACCTTGATGCAAGTGAGATAAAAAGAAGTTTATCTTCTATTGAAAGTGAATTAAAAAGAAGACAAAGATTATTTAACATCGCAAGGGATAAAACTGGTGAATCAACGGTTGATATATATAAATATCAAAGGTTATATAGAGAAAAGAAAGTAGATGAACCGGTATCACATTTGTTTATTATAAGTGATGAGTTTGCTGAACTTAAAACACAGCAACCAGAATTTATGGAACAACTTATTTCTACCGCTCGTATAGGTCGTTCACTTGGTGTTCACTTAATACTTGCAACTCAAAAACCAAGTGGTGTTGTTGATCCTCAGATTTGGTCAAACACAAGGTTTAGGGTATGTCTAAGAGTTCAAGATAAAAGTGATTCAAACGAGGTTATTAAATGTCCTGATGCTGCTTATTTAAAACAAACTGGTAGGTTTTACTTTCAGGTTGGTTATAATGAAGTGTTTACTTTAGGACAAGCTGCTTGGGCAGGAGGAAAATATGTTCCAAAAGAAAAGACTAAAAAACCTATAGATACCGCGATTAATTTTATTAATAATGTTGGACAAGTTATTAAAAACGTTGCAACAAGAGAAAAGAAAGTAAATAAAGATGAGAAAAAATACGGAGAGGAATTATCAAACGTTGTTAATTATTTGGCGGATATAGCTAAAGAACAAAAGATTAAATGCAAACCATTATGGCTTGATAAAATACCTAGTTTTATTAACATCGTTAATTTAATATCTAAGTATAACTTTAAACCTAAGGCCAATATTATTGATATTCCGGTAGGTGAATATGATGTTCCTCAAGAACAAAAACAAAATATTTTAACAGTACCAATAAGCGCGCGTGGTAATACGCTTTTGTATGGTGCTACCGGTTCTGGTAAAGAAAATTTTATAATGACCATGATTTATTCATCAATGTGTTTATATAGCACGGAAGAAATAAACTTTTATATATTAGACTTTGGTGCAGAAGTACTTAAAATATATGATACATCTAATTACGTTGGTGATGTAATTCAAATTGATGAAGAAGAAAAAATAGGTAATTTATATAAAATGATAAATAGTTTAATGGAAAAAAGAAAATCTTTATTTAGTAGTTACGGTGGTAATTTCTTCAATTATAATTTGAAAAGTGGTAAAAAAGAACCTAGTATAGTTGTTATAATTAATAACTATGAAGCATATCAAGATACTTATGAAAAATATGAAGATACATTAAACGTTATAACAAGAGAGTGTACTAAGTATGGAATATATTTCTTTATTACTTGTAATACACCTAACGGATTAAGATTTAAATTAAAACAGAATTTCTCACTTATTTATTCATTGCAACAAAACAATGATGATGATTACTCAACTATATTAGGTAACGTAGGTAAAAACTATCCATCTAAGATATTTGGAAGAGGTATAATAAAGCAAGATGCGGTTTATGAATTTCAAACAGCATCAGTGGATACAAACGAAAAAATAAATGAGACGATTGAAGCTAAAATATCTGAAACTAATTCTAAATATAATATAAAGGCTAAACACGTACCGGTACTTCCTTTAAAAGTAACTTATGAATCAGTAGAAGAAAGTTACGATCAAAATAGTTTTGATGTAATAATAGGTATTGAAAAGAAGGATCTTAATGTTTCTACATACAACTTTAAAAAGAATTTAATAAATATTGTAACTGCTAATGATTGTTTTGTAATGACAAATTTTGTTAATGCTTTATTAAATGAATTAAAATTAAACACTGCTTATCAAACTATGTTAATAGATTCTGAAGCGGTTGAGATAAATGATAATACAATGTCAAATTTAGCGGTTGAAAAAAATGACTATAATCAAATATTTGAAAAATTATTAAAATACCAAGTTGATTGTTATAATTTATATGTTCAAAATGGTTATAATATATCTGTTTTAAGAAATCAAAAACCAATTTTATTAGTAATTAATGGTATAGAAGACTTTATTTCAAAATTATCAAGTGATAATAAAGCAAAAGCTAATGATTTCTTTACAAAGGCAAAAGATCTTGGAATTATTAATTTTATCTTGGTAGATAGTATAGATAAGATTAAAAAATATGAGTATGAATCTTGGTTTAAAGATGGTGTTAATCCAAATGATGGAATCTTTATTGGTGATGGTATAAATGATCAATTCACCTTGAAAATATCCGTTAGAACTCCTGAAATTAAAGAATCTATCGATGATGATTTCTTATTTGTAATAAACCGTGGAAAACCAGTACTTGTAAAATACATAAGCGATTTTTCAATTAATAAAGATGAAGAAGAAGACATCCTTGATATAGATTAAACAAAAGATTATAATTCTTTTGTTTTTTCTTTATTCATTTTTATAATTGTGTTAAAATATAAATATGATAAAGGAGAATATTTATGAAAGAACAAACTAAAAGAGTTATTTTACTAGTGGTAATATGTGTAGTTACTTTGTCGGTACTTATAATAGCACTTAAATTACATGAAAACAAAGAAAATAATTCGCTTGCTACATCTGATATTAGTAATTATTTAACGGAGATAAACTATGATGAGATAGAAAATCATGTTATAGAACAACCTAGTGCAATTATATATGTATCAAATAGTAGTGAAGAAAAAACAATTGATTTTGAAAAGATATTTATACCAGTTATAAAAGAGTATAATTTAGAAAATGATATTATATACATAAACATAAACGAAACTACAATTGCGGATCCTTTTTATCAAAATGCTCCGGAGCTTATTTTTTATGAAAATGCAGAAGTAAAAGACGTAATCGATGTAAGTGCTTTAAATAAAAGTAGTGAAGTTGAAGAGATATTTAAAGAAAGAAGTGTAATAGGTGATTAACGTAGTTTTATATGAACCAGAAATACCAGGCAATACTGGTAATATAATGCGTACTTGTGCTGCTACTAATACTAAGCTACATTTAATTAAACCACTTGGATTTTCATTAGATGAAAGTTATATAAAAAGAAGTGGTGCTAATTATATTAACGAATGTGATTATACTTTGTATGAAAATTGGGAAGATTTTAAAAGTAAGAATAAAGGAAAGTTTTATTATTTAACTAGGTATGGAAAGAAATCTCATACGTCGTTTGATTATAGTAATAAAAATGAAAATATTTATTTAGTGTTTGGAAAGGAATCAACTGGTATTCCACTTGAAATATTAAAAGATGATTTAGATCACTGTCTTAGAATACCAATGACTAATAAAGTAAGGGCACTTAATTTATCTAATTGTGCGGCGATTATGGTATATGAGGTATTAAGACAGCAAAATTATAATGACTTATTAACAAAGGAACCTTTTAAAGGAGAAGATTATATAATTACTGGAAAAGATGCTAGCAAAAGCTAGTGTTTTTTTATATAAAGCTAATGTAAAACTCATATAAAAATCATAATTGCCGTTTTTTCGTTGGATAAAGAACAAATGTTTGATATAATATTAACTGTTATATATCGGTCAAACTTCGCTTGTACGAAGAGAAAAAGGTAAGGTAGTTTAATTTAAGTAATGACGAAATGTTTAAAAAAGGAGGTTAATTTACTTAAGGTAACAAAACATCACGCCTTAATTTGCATTAAAAAATAAAAATAGGAAAGGATAGCAAACTTGAAAAACGAAATAATTTTATCAAAATGCAAAGATGTAAATAAAAATGAGGAAGTAGTTGAAAATTTAATATACGAAGTAAGAGGAAAACAAGTCATGTTAGATAGTGATTTAGCAAGACTTTATGAATGTGCTAATGGAACAAAGACAATTAATTTAGCAGTTAAAAGACATATAAACAGGTTTCCTGAAAGGTTTATGTTTAGATTAACAAAAGAAGAGTATTATCAAATTCTAAGGTTTCAATCTGAAACCTTAGAATTAAAGCAAGGTAAATATTCTAAATTTTTACCTTATGCATTTACTGAGCAGGGCGTCGCAATGCTTGCAACAGTTCTTAGAACAAAAGTAGCAGAAGAAGTTAGTATAAGAATAATGGATGCTTTCGTAGAATTAAGAAAATATATTTCAAGTAATTTAATTGAACAAAAATATATAAATGACTTAGTTTTAGAAGATCATGTTAAAATTAAAACTTTAGAAGATTCATTTAAAAAGATAGAAGAAAAAAGAAAAGTTAACGAAATATATTTTAACGGACAAATATTTGATGCTTATAACAAAATATTAGAAATATTTAAAATGGCTACTAAAACGATAATAATAGTTGATGCTTATGCAGATAACACGATATTAGATATTATTAAAAAATTAACAGTAGATGTAATAATTATAACTAAACCAAATAACTTTTTAACTAAGCAAGATATAGAAAGGTATAATAATCAGTATCATAATTTAAAAGTTTATTATGATAATACTTTTCATGATAGATATTTCATATTAGATAATAAGAAAATCTATCATTGTGGTGCTAGCATAAATAGAATAGGTTATAAAACTTTTTCTATAACTTTAATGCAAGATAATGAGGTTTGTGGTTTATTAATGAATAAGATAAGTAAGATTATATAATTTATATTTAAAAATAAAGATAGGAAAGGAGAATAAATTTGAAAAACGAAATAATTTTATTTGAAGATGAAGATGTAAAGTTAGAAGTGAATTTAAAAGATGATACTGTTTGGTTATCACTTGATCAAATGGCAAAATTATTTAATAGAGATAAATCTGTAATATCACGCCATATAAAAAATGCTTTTAAAGAAGAGTTGGATTATTCAGCTGTTGCAAAATTTGCAACAGTTCAAAAAGAGGGTAATCGTGATGTATCACGTAACATAGATTACTATAATCTTGATATGATAATAAGTGTTGGTTATCGCGTTAAATCAAAACGTGGTATAGCATTTAGACGCTGGGCTAACAAAGTACTTAAAGATTATTTATTAAAAGGTTATGCAATTAATAATAAAAGATTAGAATATTTAGAAAAAACCATTAAGCTAATTGAAATTGCTAATAGGGCAGATGAAAGATTAGAAAGTGATGATGCAAAACACATATTAAAAGTTATTGGTGATTATTCTAAGGCACTTAATTTATTAGATGATTATGATCACAAGAACGTGAAATTAAAAAAAGAAAGCATAAGTGATAAAGTAATAACTTATGAAGATTGTAAAAACTTAATAAATACATTAAGATTTAATGAGGAAAGTGATGTATTTGCCTTGGAAAGAAGTCAAGGCTTAAAAAGTATAATAAACACGTTATATCAGACTTATGATGGTAAAGAAGTTTATTATAGTTTAGAAGAAAAAGCCGCTAATTTTCTTTATTTAATAGTTAAAGATCATGTTTTTATAGATGGTAATAAAAGAATAGCAGCAACATTATTTATATATTTTCTTCAGTTTTACGACATTTTATATAAAAATAATAAAAAAATAATTGATAACAACACATTAGCTGCTTTGACTATTTTAATCGCGGAATCTGAGCCCAATGAAAAGAATATTTTAATAAATTTGATAACTAATTTTTTAACATAAAAAAAGGATGCACTTATGCATCCTTTAATCATTTACTTCTAGTTTTATTGAGTTTATGTTATCTTGCATAATAGACATATAATCTATTTTATCTTTTCTTTGTGTTGCACTTAAAGTTGATATGGTATTTAAACTAACCGTTTGTATGTTACTGTATGAATTTTTAAGTTTTTTAATTGTTTCGTTTTCTTCTTCATCATCTTTTAAAAATATATAATCACAAGTACCATTAGAAATTAATCTTCTAGCTTCCGTAAGAACTTTTTCAGTTAAATTATTATTTTCTTCCAAAGAAATAACGGTAAAGCCGTATTTTTCAAGATACTTAAAAGTGTCATCACTTACTATTATAGTAGGGTTATCACTTGATGAGGCAGCTTCACTTAACTCGGCGTCAAGTTCGGTAAGTTCAAATTTTAAATTTTCATAATTTTCATTAATTTTATCAATTTCAATTCGTTCGTTTATGTATTCTTCAAGACCATTTTTAATATTAGATGCCATCATTAAATAATTCGATGGATTAAGCCAGTTTTCAGATACATCATTTGTATAATTCATACCTTGAGATGCATCAATTATTTTTAAATTCTTATTTTCATTTAATAATTCAACGGCATAATCTTTTTCTTTTTGAATCGTACCGTTGTATACAAATAATTCTGCATTACTATAATCTTGTATTTGCTTATTTGTTAATTCATAATTTTTATAATTAGTTCCATCTGGATAGATGCTATAAATTTCAATTTCATCACCATATAAATTATCTAAAATATATTCAACCGGATATACACTAGTATAAGCTGTCATTTCTTTATTTTCGTCTTTATTATTTGAACAACCACTTAAGGTTACCATAATAAAAATAGCTGCTATTATAAGTAATAATTTATTTTTCATCTTTTATTCTCCTTTTTTGGTACTGGATCGTATCCAAAAGTTCCCCAGGGATTACATTTAAGGATCCTTTTAATGCCTAAATAAACGCCTTTTATCGTTCCATGCGTTTGTACTGCTTCTATCATGTAATTAGAACACGTTGGTATGTGCCTGCAGTAACTGTGCCATGCACCTGGTATCTTTTGATAAATTTTTATTAATCCAATCAATATTTTTTTTACCATGTAACTATTCTATCATTATTTTTAAAAAAATGATAGTGTAATGATCTAAAAAGTTAATCTTCTACTTTACGTAAAGTAGAAAAAATGTAATATTTTTTATTTTATTTATATGGACATTACTAGCTAAAATGTGGTATCATTGTGGTAGCCAGTGTAATAAAGTGGTAGATTGTGGGGGATAAATATGTTCATGGGAGAATATCATCACAACATAGATGAAAAGGCAAGACTTGTTTTGCCATCTAAGTTTAGATATGAATTAGGTGATACTTTTGTTATAACCCGTGGGCTAGAAGGCTGCTTGTTTATTTATTCAAAAGACCAGTGGCAAAAAATCGTAGATAAGTTAAATAAACTTCCGTTTACTAAAAAAGACGCAAGAACTTTTCTTAGATTTTTCTTATCTGGAGCTCAAGAAGTTAGTTTTGATAAGCAAGGCAGAATTGCTATTCCCGCACCACTTTTATCCTACGCAAGCTTAAAAAAAGAGTGTGTGGTAATTGGTGTAAATGACAGGCTAGAGGTATGGTCAGCTGATTCGTTTAATGATTATTTTAAAGCAAATGAAGAAAATATATCTGATTTAGCAGAAGATTTGTTTGATGGTATGGAGGTTTAAAATATGCATGTAAGTGTTTTGTTAAAGCCTTCAATAGATGCTTTAAACATTAAGGAAGATGGCGTATACGTAGACTGTACTTTAGGATATGCAGGTCATTCAAGTGCAATCTTAAAAAGACTAAAAAAAGGGAAATTATATGCTTTTGATCAGGATAATGATGCAAGAAGCTATAGTGAAAACGTTTTAAGTAAAATAAGTACTAACTATGAAATAATTCCTAGTAACTTTTCTAATATAAAAGAAGAGTTATCAAAAAGAGGCGTAACTAAAATAGATGGCGTTTTGTTTGATTTAGGAGTTTCTTCACCACAGTTAGACGATGTTTCCCGGGGGTTTAGTTTTCACGCTGATGCACCGCTCGACATGCGAATGGACAAAAGTGCTAAAAAAAGTGCTTATGACGTTGTAAATAATTATTCTATTGATGAGTTAGCAAGAATAATTAAATGTTATGGAGAAGAAAAGTATTATAGAAAGATCGCAAGAAAAATAGTGGAAGAAAGGCAAAAAAAGCCTATTAAAACAACGCTTGAACTCACAAACGTTATTTCAAGTTGTGTTCCAGCTAAATACAAAAGACTTACTAATCCAGCAAGAAGAACGTTTCAAGCAATTAGAATAGAAGTTAATAATGAACTTGGTATATTGCCTGGCGCACTAAACGATGCAATTGACATGTTAAACATCGGTGGTGTTATTGCGGTAATTACCTTTCATTCATTAGAAGATAAAATATGTAAAACGGTATTTAAAGAAAGGTCAAAAGAAGATCCGTTACTAAAAGGCCTTCCAGATGTGCCTGATAATTTATTACCAGAGTTAAGAGTATTAAAGAAAATAAAACCTTCTAAAGAAGAAATAGAAAAAAACAGAAGGTCAAGAAGTGCGACGTTAAGAGTTGCGATAAAACAAAGATAAAAGAAAGAGGGATAATGATGGCTAGTAAAAGAAGAAGGAAAACAAAATTTGAAAAAATGATGATAACCCTTACATTTACAACTATTTTTTGTGTATTCATAAGTGTCTTCTTTTTTAAAGCACAATTATCATCTGTTAATATAGAAGTAGAAAAACTAAAAGGTAAAGTAACAAAACAAGAAAACATAAACGAAAGTTTAACAATGAAGGTAAATGAACTTATTTCGCTAGAAAACATGCAACTAGTTGCAGCACAAAGCGGATTGGAGTATAATAATAACAATATTATAGTAATACAAAAATAAGGGTGATAGACGTATGAAAAGAGAGTTATTAAATAAAAACAAAATGCATGTAGCTAAAGTTTTTACTTTGATAATTTTTCTTTTTTTATTTGTATTTATATTAAGATTAGGATATCTTTGCTTAACTGGTAAAGTAGATGGAATAGACCTGCAAAGTTTTGCAAACGAAAGAAACACTAAAAGGGAAACACTTTATTCACTTAGAGGAACCATTTATGATGCAAACGAAGAAGTTCTTGCGCAAACGATTAATTCGTATACCTTAATCGCGTATTTAGACCCATCCAGAAGTGAAGGATATGAAACTCCTCAGCACGTGGTAGATAAAGAACTTACCGCTGAAAAATTATCAACGGTAATTGATATGTCAAAAGAAGATATTTTAAATATATTAAATAAAGATGCTTATCAAGTAGAGTTTGGATCGGCAGGAAGAGGTCTTACCGAACTTCAAAAAGAAGCAATAGAAAACCTAGGATTATATGGTATTGATTTTATAACAACACACAGAAGGTATTATCCTAATAACTCGTTTTTATCTTATGTTATAGGTTATACCAAAACTGATGATGAAGGTAACATGACAGGTGAGATGGGAATTGAAAAGGAGTATAACGAGGCTTTAACAGGTACTAATGGTTTTGTTGAGTATCAAAAAGATTTAAATGGTTATAAATTTCCAAATTCAAACGAAATAAGGAAAGAAAAAGTAGATGGTAATGACGTTTATTTAACAATTGATTCAAACGTTCAGATGTCTTTAGAAACGGTCGTTTCAAACGCGGTAAACGCCTCCAAGTCAGATTGGATGATTGCCGTTGTAGCGGATGCTAAAACGGGTAAAATCTTAGGAAGTGCAACTTCTCCTACCTTTGATCCTAATACCAAAGAAATAGAAAATTACCTAAACCCTCTTGTTTCTTATACTTATGAGCCTGGCTCTGTTATGAAAACTTATAGTTTTATGGCAACCTTAGAAAATAATCCGGATTTTAATCCGGCAACAGCTACTTGTTTAACTGGACCATACACGATTGGTGAAGATACCGTAAGTGACTGGAATGATACTGGTTGGGGAGAAATAACTTATCAAAGAGGATATACATTATCATCTAATACGTGCGTAGCTAACTTAGTTAAAAACTATTTATCAAGACAGGTTCTAATGGATTATTATAAAAAACTAGGTTTTGGATCTTTAACAGGAATTGATTTGCCTAATGAATATGTTGGCAAAGTTGATTTTAGGTATGACGTAGAAGTAGTTAACGCTGCTTTTGGACAAGGCATTACAACAACACCAATACAACAAATAAAGGCTTTAACAGCAATCGCTAACAACGGTGTTTTGCTTAATCCTTACATAGTTGAAAAAACCGTTAATTCTGACACTGGAGAAGTAACTTATAAATCAGAAGTAAAAGAAGGACAAAGGGTAGCGTCTAAAAGTACAATCCAGACAATAAAAGAACTTATGTATCAAGTTGTAAACGGTAATCAAGCTGATACGACAGGTTATAAATACCGAATGGATGGATATGATTTGATAGGTAAAACCGGAACCGCTCAAATTGCAAACCCGAAAACTGGCAAATATTATACCGGGTCTACTGATTACGTATATTCATTCGCGGGAATGTATCCAAAAGATGATCCACAAGTAATTATATATGTTGCAATGCAAAGAGGTTATAATTATTCTACCGTTTTATCAGAAGCTGTTAAAACAATTGTTAAAGATACCGCAAAATATCTAGAAGTTTTTGATGAGACTCCAGAGTTAAATAAAGAAGTAACTGAATATAAAATGGCTAATTTTAAAAACAAGCAAACAGAAGAAGTAAAACAAACCTTAAATAATTTATTAGCAACTTACGTTGTGTTTGGAAATGGTACAAAGATAGTTGATCAGTATCCTAATAAAGGAACAAAAATAAGTACTAAAGACAAAGTGTTTGTATTTACTAATGATAGCGTAATAACAATGCCTGATTTAACAAATTATTCAGTTAAAGATGCATCAGTTGTACTTAATAAACTAAATATAAATTATACTTGTAACGCAACTGGTTATGTACAAACCCAAAGCATACCAGCAGGGACTTTAATTTCAAATGATATGGAAGTAGTACTTAATTAAAAAAATAAAATTTGTGAGTATGGAATATTTTGGTAAAAAAAGAGATTCAAAAAGGCGATTTTTCTCTAAGAAGAAAATCGTTTTTTTGTATGAAAAACCACGCAAAAATAGGTGTTTTTAGGGTTTGCAATAGAATTTAATATGTGATAGTATGCGTTTGAAGGAGGAAAAAAACATGCTATTAAATAAAGATAAAGTAATAACAATGATGAGTGATGCAGTATTTAAAAGCGTACTACAAGATAGAAGCTGTGAAGATTATTTGGTAGATATAATAGAGGGTATTACCATGATAAATAAAGATTATATAAAAAGGAA
Source organism: Candidatus Aphodocola excrementigallinarum (assembly GCA_018714855.1). Taxonomy (GTDB): domain Bacteria; phylum Bacillota_I; class Bacilli_A; order RF39; family UBA660; genus Aphodocola; species Aphodocola excrementigallinarum. The sequence continues at coordinate 8,106 of DVMT01000027.1, read as the reverse complement.
CCTTGTATTTAAAAATAGTGAGCTTACAAAAGAAGAAATAGAAGAAAAAGGAAAGATAACGGATCTTTTAATAGAACTGCAAGGAAACATAATAAACTTAGAGATGAATAAGTATTATTATGATGGACTCTTTAATAAAAATGATAGGTATGGAACGAAGTTAAAAGAGGGAATGATTAATAAAAAAGAAAAGTTTGCCAAAGAAAAGAAGGTAATTCAAATAAACTTCAATAATTTTGATATGTTTGATGAAAGAATAATAATAAAGTTTAAAATGATGGATCCAGAAAGACACTTAATAAGAAGCGACTACATGAAAGTAACTGATACAGAAATTTATTATATAAACTTGAAAAGAGTAAGGCAAAAGTATTATAATAAAGAAGAGTTAACGAAGTTTGAAAAAGAGTTGTTAATAATGACAACTGATAATAAAGAAGAGTTAAGGAAAATAAGTAAAGGATGTAGGGAGATGGAGTCTGTGGCAAAGAAGATAAGTAAGTTATCAAAAGAAGAAGAGATGCAAGGGATCTATTTAAAAGAGGAGCAAGAAGCGTTTATAAGGGATCAGATAAAAGCATATGCAATGACAGATGGTTATAATGATGGAATGGAAAAAGGAATGGAAAAAGGTCATGCCGAAGGTCTTGAAGAAGGTCATAAAGAAGGTGCCTTAAACACGCAAAAAGAAATAGCAAAGAATTTGCTTAAGGAAGGTATTGACATAAAAATCATTTCAACATCTACTGGATTATCAAAAGGTGAAATAGAAAAATTAAAATCAGAATAAAAATCTGATTTTTTTTTGTTTTTTCCACAAGGTAAGAAAATCTTGACCGAAAGACACGGAACTTAGTTTATCTTCATTCAATACTTCAAACGTAACTAATATGTATGGAATGTTTAGAGGTTGCAGTAGTCTAACAGAACTTGATTTATCGAACTTCGATGTATCTAATGTAAAAATTACAGGTGAAAGAGGGCAAGGAATAAACTTGTTTTCTAGCTGTGTTAACCTTCAAAAAATAAATCTTAGTGGATGGAATACTATATCAATGACGGATATGTCATACATGTTTAGTTCTTGTAAAGCTTTAACATCTTTAGATTTATCTTCATTTAATACTTCTAATGTAACTAATATGGGAATGATGTTTTATAATTGTTCTTCTTTGATAGAACTCGATTTAAGTAACTTTGATGTATCTAATGTTAATTCATTTGCAACTGATCACGGAATGTTTCAAGACTGTTCAAAGTTAAGATATTTAAACTTAAGTGGATGGAATACCATAAAAGTAGCAAGCATGTATAGAATGTTTCAAAATTGTTCTTCTTTAACGGAACTTGACTTAAGTAGCTTTAACACTTCTAGTTTAACAAACGCATCTGATATGTTTTATAATTGTTCTGGTTTAACAATTCTTGATTTATCTAATTGGAATACATCAAATTTAACAAATATGTCTTCTATTTTTTCTGGATGTAGTGGTTTGATAGAACTTAATTTATCAAATTGGAATACTTCTAATGTAACAAATATGGCATCAATGTTTTCTAGGTGTAGTGGTTTAGCAGAACTTGATTTAAATGGTTTTAATACGTCAAATGTAACAACTATGTCTTATATGTTTGATGGTTGTTCTGGTTTAACACAACTTAACTTATTAAATTTTAACACATCTAATGTTACAAATATGAACAGTATGTTTTATAATTGCACATCATTAACAAATTTAGATTTATCATCTTTTGACACATCAAAAGTAACAATAATGGCAAGAATGTTTTATAATTGTAATTCTTTAGTAACACTTGATTTATCATCGTTTGATTTTTCTAATGTTTCAAATATTGTAAATATGTTTTTTGGTACGTCTTTTAATCCGATAATATATGTAAAAGACCAAAATTCAATTGATTTTTTAACTCAAAGTTTTCCAAGATATAATTATGTTATTAAAAACGTTTAAACACATCTTTTAAAGGTGTGTTTTTATGTTATACTTAAATAAGGTGATAGATGTATGAGAAAAGTAGAACTTTTATCTCCTGCGGGTAATATGGAGTGTTTAAAGGCTGCTATTGAAGCTGGATGTGATGCTGTTTATATCGGTGGTAAGTTATTTAGTGCAAGAGGTTTTGCAGGTAATTTTACTGATGATGAGATAATAGAAGCAATAAAGTATGCTCATCTTTATGGTGTTAAAGTATATGTTACGATAAACACTATTATATATCAAAGGGAAGTTAATACATTTTTAAATTATGTTAGGTTTTTACATCAAAATAACGTTGATGCTGTAATAATAGAGGATATAGGAATGTTTTGTCTTTTGAAAAATAAGTTTCCTAATCTTACTATTCATGCATCAACGCAGATGAATATCCATAACTATGAGGGAGCTTTACTTGCTAAAAAGCTTGGGTTTAAAAGAGTTGTTATGGCGCGTGAAACACCTTTAGAGGTAATAGAAAAAATAAAAAAGGACATAGATATTGAACTTGAGGTATTTATTCATGGAGCGTTATGTGTTTGTTATTCAGGACAGTGTTTAGCTAGCGCTTTAATTGGAAACAGAAGTGCAAACAGAGGTACGTGCGCACAAATATGTAGAAAAAAATACAACTTATATGATAAAAATAATAATAAATTAAATGACAATAATTACTTATTAAGTACCAAGGATTTATGCACTTTAGAAAACTTAAGTGAAATAATAAAAACGGGCGTTTGCAGCTTAAAGATAGAAGGTAGAATGAAAAGAAAAGAATATGTCTACTTGGTAACCAAAATATATAGATTAGCAATTGATAGTTATTATGAAAATAAAAAAATAGACTTTAAAAAATGCATAATTAACCTTAAGAAAATGTTTAATAGAGGCTTTACTAAAGGTTTTATGTTAGAAGAAGAAAACAACTTATTTGCAAATGATTTAAGGCCTAATCACTTAGGTGTTAAAATAGGAAAGGTAAAAAGTAAAGTAAAAGATAATTTAATCATTAAGTTAAATGGTACGTTATCTTTAAATGATGGTATAAGAATTCTTGATGAAAAAGAAGATACGGGTTTTGTTGTAACTAATATGCGTGTTAACAACGAAAAGAAAATGGTAGCTAATAAGGGTGAGGCTGCATCTATAAAGTGCGATAAATATATAAAAAAAGGATCAGACGTTTTGCTAACAACTGATTATAACATGGTAAAAGAAATTGATAAATTAATAAAAGATAACAAAAGACGGGTTTTAATAGATGTAATTATAGAAGCTAAAGAAAATAAACCTTTAAAAATAAAAGTAACTGATATTGATAAAAACACCGTAACTTATGAAAGTAATTACGTAGTAGAAAAAGCTATTAATAATTCTATAACAAAAGATCAAATAATAAAACAAATATCTAAAACGGGTAATACCATATATAAATTAGGTAATGTAAAAGTTAATATGGATGATAATATTTTTATAAATATAAAAGCGTTAAATGACTTAAGAAGAAAAGCACTTTTATTGCTTGATGATAAAAGACTTTATCAAATACCTTTTAAAGAAAATGAGTTTAAACCTAATATAAAAGATTTTAAAAAAGAAGAAAAGATGAGTGCTTTAATAAATAGTAAAGATGATTATTTTAAAGTAAAAGATAAGGCAGATACTATTTACGTAAGCGATAAAAGTCTTTTATTAAGTGACAAATGCGTGCTTAAACTTCCTAGAATTATTAATAAATATGAAGATTATAATAAAAAGGTATTAGTAGGAGAGTTTGGAAGTTTACTTAAGTATAAAAACTTTGATACTGACTTTTCATTTAACGTGGTCAATTCCTATTCGGTTTATTTCTTGCATAAACTAGGCGCGCAAAAAGTTACTTTATCATACGAACTTAATTATGCCGGGATAAAGTGTTTAATAGATGAATATGAAAGTTTGTTTAACGCTCATCCTAATGTAGAGGTTATAAAAGACTCTTATCCAGAAGCGATGGTTTGTAAGTACAACTTAGGTTATAAATATAAATTTAAAGAAGCTTTCTTAGAAGATGAGTACAAAAATAAATATAAAATAGTAAATAACGATAGTTATATGACGATTTATAATTTTAAAAAGATAACGTTTGATGAAGAAGAACTTTATAAATTAGGAGTAAACTCTGTTAGAACGAATATTTAAGGTTTACGAATGTCTTAAGTATTCGTTGTTTTTTTAATTTTTTTATAGTAAAATATTATTATAATAGAAAGGATGAATAAAATGGATGAAAATGGTAAAATAACTTTTTTAAAAAACATGGGAGTAGATGCTGATGCTGCCATAACAAACATGGTAGATATTGAAACTTATAATGAGATGTTAGATGAGTTTTATAATAGTATGGATGAAGAGTTATCGAAAATAGATAGCTTTAAAAATCAAGGTGACATGCCTAATTATGCAATTTTGGTTCATGCTATGAAGAGTAATGCCAGAAGTTTTGGTTTTATGAAGCTTGGAGACATTTGTTATGCTCATGAACTTGCTAGTAAGGCAAACGACGTAAATTACGTTAATGCTCATTATTCTGAGTTGTTAAATGCTGCAAGTGAGGTAAAAAAGATAATAGAAAAGTATAAAACATTATAAAGATTAAGGAGGGAGTGCTTATGGATACTAACGTCTTACAAAACATATTAGAAAAACTAATAATAAATGATGATTTAACACTTTATGTATTTGACGTTATTAATGATAGGGTAGATAAATATTCGGTTTTATTAGGAGAAGTAACGAAAGAAAAAACAGATACTATGCAAAATTATTTAGATAATATTAAAAACGAAGTCAAAAAAGATTATATTAAAGGTTTCATGAACATGGTATCGGTTCCTAAAATTAAAGAAGAAATAAAAAGCGGAAATACTAAGCCTTCTTTTGAATATCAATCATTAGATGGTAATTATTATGAATTATTATGTGGCCTTGCTAACTTAAATGGTAACGACATAATTATTACCGTAAGAAGAAAGATAAATGCACAAACAGAAAACAAAAGCAATTCTTCTAGTGTAAGGTATAATGGCTTGATTGGAAGGCTTGCAGATTCTATTTTAAAGATTAACAATGTCTTTAATTTAGATGATAAAGAAAAAATCAACATAAAAAACATAGAAGAATATATCAATTCTATTTTAAGGGGATTAACAAGTACTTATCCTGAACTTAAAAAAAGCGTAAATGCAAATGCCGCTAACGTAAGTGGCAGGATAGATGATGTTTTATTAATTGTAGATGATGATATGCTTACTAGAAACATGATTAAAAAAGTCTTTGATGGTGAGTATAAGATTGTTATGGCAACTAATGGTAAGGAAGCGATTGATTATTTAGAAGAAAACCAAAGTAAGGGAATTACCGAGTCATCCGATAACGTACTTGGAATATTTCTTGATTTAACTATGCCGGTTATGGATGGCTTTCAGGTTTTGGATTACTTAAGTAAAAATAATTATTTATATAGATTACCAGTTATTATAATAAGTGGTGACTACGAAAAGGAAACAAAAGCAAGGGTATACAATTACGGAGTTGCCGACATGCTTGAAAAACCATTTGATTTTGAGGTTGTAAGACATAGAATAGGTAATTTTATAAATCTTTATAAATCGAGTAATTCACTTAATAACATAATTAATGATCAATCAAGAAGCCTACGAGAACTTATTAATCCATTTGTAGAAAGCTATAGATATGACTATGAGGAAAATATAAAAAACATAAATAAATATTTTAAAATTTTAGCACATCAGGTTATGAATGATTATAGTGAGTATAACTTGGATAATGATAAAATAGAGAAAATGGCAGATGCATCAATGTATTATGATATTGGTTTTTATTCAATTCCAAGATCCATTTTATCTAAGAAAATCGATTTTACTAAAGAAGAGTTAGAAAAAATTAAGAATTATCCTGTATTCGGAAGCAAGATGCTTAAGTATGTGTTAAATTACATAATGGATGAGGCATATAAAAAGTATGCTAACAACATAACTTTATATTATCATGAAAACTATGACGGATCTGGTTATCCAAATGGTTTAAAAGAAGAAGAAATACCAGTAGAGGCCATGATTGCTCAGGTATGTATTACTTACAATAATTTAAAAAGAAGAAACGTAAGTGATAAATTGTCTTATATAGAAAAAAGAAAAGGTATTATATTTAATCCTAAAATTGTTGAAAGTTTAAAAAAGGTAATTGATAAATTTGAAGAATAATATTAAGGGAGTGGTTTAGATGTATCCTATGTTTTCTAGTATGGGTTTTACCATTTGTGCTTTGGTTTTTCTTTTTTTAGTAACTATTATGTACTTAAGTAAGAAAAAGTTTAAGAACTTAGAAAATAACATATTTGGTTTTATGTTAATTTTTACTATGTTTTTACTTGTTCTTGAAATAGTATGTGTAATTACTATGAAAAACAGAGATAAAATACCAGTTTTAAATGAGATTTTATGTAGAGGATACATATTAGGAGCAATTATTTGGGCCACTTGCTTAATAGTTTATTTATGGTCACTTGGAACTAAAAATCCTAAAAGAACAAAGACTATTTTAACCATAACTTCAACTATAATAGTTAGTGTTTTATTTATAGTTTCTTGTATGTTTCCAATTAGTTATCAAGGTGGAAACGGAGATTTATACGTAATTGGGGGAGAGGCTGTATATGTTTTATATGCTGTTTCTTTTGTGATGATACTTACGATATTACTTGTTTTGTTAAAAAATCCATTAAATATTCCTTTATCATCTAGAATACCTATATATTTTGTATTCATATTTTTCATTGTAATTACGGCTTTTCAAATATTTCTTGATTATGATTTCAATGATTTAACCTTTGTGTTTGCTTTTGGAATAACGGCTATGTATTTTACGATTGAATCTCAGGATAATAAATTGTTAAATGAACTTGAAAAGAAAAAAGAGCAAGCTGAAATAACTAGTAATGCAAAAACTGAGTTTTTAACAAATATGTCTCATGAAATACGTACCCCTATGAATACCATAATGGGATTTAGTGAGTCTTTATTAAGTGAGGATAAGTTAACATTAGACATGGTAAAAAAAGATGTTGAAAGCATTCATACTGCTAGTATAAATCTTTTGGATTTAATAAATAACATTCTTGATATTTCAAGAATAGAGTCAGGAAAAGAAACGATAGAAGAAAAAGAATACGGAATAGATAATTTGGTTTTTGAGGTTAATAGCGTTATTTCATCAAAGATAAACAAAGATGTTTTAGATTTTGAAATAGAAGTTGATAAAACAATACCAAGTAAGTATTATGGAGATTATTTTAAGTTTTATAAAATAATTGTTCTTACTTTAACAAACGCTCTTAAATATACTAATTATGGTAAAATTGATTTAAATATAACAGGAACAAAACAAGAAGATTCATTTTCATTTTTAGTTACTATATCAAATACTGGTCATGCCATGAAATATGAAGATTTTGAAAAAGATTTTGATGATTTTGTTAAACTTGAAAACAGTACTCAAAATAACATTGATAGCGTAACATTAGGACTTATAATCGCTAAAAGATTACTTGGAATGTTAGGAGGAGAAATAAAGTTTTTAAATGAAAAAGGCCAAGGTACTAAATACTTTATTTCTTTAAATCAAAAAATAACTGATGAAACTCCAATTGGAGATATTTTCTCTAGTGAAGATAAAAAGACATCTTCTGATAAAATACTTGATTTAACGGGTAAAAAGGTGCTTGTTGTAGATGATAATAAAATAAACGTAAAATTAGCAAGCAGATTACTTAGCAAGTATAATTTTGAGATTGATTTTGCATTAAGTGGAAGAAAGTGCTTAGAAATGGTTGAACAGAAAAAATATGATTTGATATTTTTAGACCATATGATGCCGGATTTAGACGGTATTCAAACAATGAAACTTTTAAAGCAATCTGGATATTTTTTACCTCCGGTAATAGCGTTAACCGCAAATTCTTATACCGGTTTAAAAGAAAAATACATATCTGCAGGTTTTAGTGATTATTTATCTAAACCTATTAATATTAAAGAGTTAAATAAGATAA
>DVMT01000026.1 GCA_018714855.1 Candidatus Aphodocola excrementigallinarum | reverse complement strand
ATTTTTTAATGAAATTTACAATATCATCAATTATATCAATACTTTTTTCATATGAATCTATGTTATGTTCCTTTAGATTAGAAACATCATATAACTGAACGTTTTTAAAATTACCTAATAACTTTTTAGCTTCATCAATTTTGTTTTTATCAAATATATTGTTAAATTTAATAATTATGTCTTTGTCTTTAATACTTTTATTATTTAAAAGATAATTATAGACTTTTTTGATATCATTCGTAATAAAATTAATACTTTCTATCTGATTTATAAAACTTTTATTTTTTGGATAGTTTTCATTAACAAACTTATCTAACTTTTTGTATTCTAAAGAATCATCATGTTTATCTTTAGCGTATTGTAAAGTACTAATTATATTATCTTTTATATAGCTATTATATTTGCATACGTTTTCTATTTTTTCGTTAGGTTTAATTGTTGCATCGATTTCTAACGTATTATTATCTAACAAATTGACTTCATATTTTAATTCCTTATCTTCAACATTACCAAAATATAAATTTAATATTATCTTATAATCTCTCATGCTTTTTCTCCTTAATTAAACTATTATTTTTTACTCCACTTTTTAGAATACGAGCATTCATATATTATTTTTATATTTTTATTAGAAAAATAATTATAAGTATATTCTAGCATCTTACTTCCGATACCCATACCTCTTTTATCATCTCTTACAAAAACTTTATCTATACTTATTGTTTTATCATCTTTTTTACTAAATAAAACGTATCCTATTACTTCATTATTTTCTTTATAAGTTATTTTATCATTAAATAATTCAAACATAACGCCTCCAACTTTTATTATTATAACGTTAAATAAAAAACATATCAATATTTGATTAATAAATAATAATGTTTTATTATATTAATGGTGATTTAAATGAACACGGATAATTTAATTAAATATTATAATAAATTTAATGAGGATAAAAGAATAAATCATAGGCATACGATAACCGAATATACTACCGCGATGAAATATATTCATGAATGTTTATCAAATATTAAGGATCCTAAAATATTAGACGTTGGTGCGGGTACTGGATTATATTCGGTAAGTTTAAGTAACGAGGGATATAGCGTTAGTGCAGTTGAACTTGTAAAACATAATTTAATGACTTTAAAAAGTAAAAAAAGCTCTGTTAAGGCGTATTTAGGCTGCGCAACTGATCTTTCTATGTTTAATGATGATTCGTTTGATATGGTGCTTTTATTTGGGCCATTATATCATTTAATTAGTAAAGAAGATAAAATAAAAGCATTAGGGGAAGCTAAAAGAGTCGTAAAAAAAGAAGGATACATTTTAATTAGTTATTACATGAATGAATATGCGATAATTACTCATGGATTTAAAGAAAATAAGATTTTAGATGCCATAAAAAATAACGAGGTTGACGAAACGTTTCACGTAACTCCAAAAGAAACGGACCTTTATAGCATGGTAAGATTAGAAGACATAAACGAATTAAAAGATGCCCTTAATTTAAAAAGAGTTAAAATAATTTCTCAAGATGGGCCATCAGACTATATTAGACCAATACTAAATAAAATGGATGATGAAATTTTTAACATATATTTAAAGTATCACCTATCAACTTGTGAAAGACCAGAACTTCTAGGAGCTTCAAGCCACGTTTTAGACATATTAAAAAAATAAAAATTGCATAATAACTTTATGCAATTTTTTCATGATATACTTTATCTAAAACTCCGTTTATCATGTTTTTTACTTTGTCATCTGAGTATTTTTTAGCAAGTTCAACCGCTTCGTTTATCGCTACTACATCAGGTGTATCTGTATATAAAAGTTCATATAAACCTAAAAGGAGGATTGCCTGATCAGTAAAACCTAGTCTTGATAGTTTCCAATCATTTAAATTATCATTGGCTTTTTTTTCTAGTTCTTTTTTCTTTTCAATTACACCATGAACCATATCTTTTACAAAATCATTATCTATTTCTAGATTATCTTTTATAAGTTCATCTATATCATAACTAATGTTATTTTTATCATACATAAAAGCCTGATATAAAATAATCATAATTATTCTTCTTGCTTCATTTCTATTCATAAAATCACCTTCAGATATTACTTATTTTCAAGCTTTTTCATGCATTTTTCCCTTAACTCATCAGTTGTTATCAAAGCACAAAAAGCAAAGTAATTTTGATCAATGTTAGTAAACATATCATTTATGATAATTTGGTATTTATCAAGTAAAACCATTTCGTTTGGATCAGTTTGATGCATTATAATTCTTTTTATGTACATGATCATTAGTTTATCTAAAACATCAATAAGTAACTTAACGTTATTATCGTTTAAAATATCGTTAATAGTTTGTTCATAACCATTAAAATACATATCTTTTAAAACCTTATTTTCGTTTATTCTTTTACATATAAAAAGCTGTTTTAATAAAGATATTATAAGGTTGTAATTAGAATAACCTGCTCTTATTTGAATTGTTTTATCACCTATTTTTTCTTCTTTAGTTGTTGGCATAATTATTCTAGAACCATTAGTATCCATGTTATAGATTTTTTCTGCTGCCATATTAGTAAGTGCATTTGAAAGACCAATATGTTTATCATTTGCTCTAAAAACAACTTCAGTTACTGCTTTATAAAAGTTTATTTCATAAAATGATGGATTTTCTTCTTTTAAACGCCCATTTATATATAAAACAGAACCATTTATAGCATAATAATCCATTTTGTTAATGTTATTATAATTAAGTACGATAAACTTAATTACCTCTGCGAATTTATTTACCATTGGAACTAAGTCCTTAGGCTCCATAAAACCTAAGTTTAAACAAGCGATAAAATATTTTCTAAGTAAGTTAAACTCATCTTCTTCATATTTTGCACCATTAGAAGTCATTGCGTGCTCAACAATCGCTTTAATAGGTATTTTAATGTCTCTTGATTCTTGTTCTTCCATAATTAATCACCTAATCCTTTTTATCCATTTCTTTTTTTAAATCATATAATATGTTTAAAGCCTGCATTGGAGATATGTTAAGCGGGTCAACATCATCCAATTTCTTTTTTATTATATCATATTTATCATTAGTTTCATAGTTAGTTTCAAAATCCATGCTAATTTGACTTATTACTTCATGATTATTTTTTTCACTTTCATAAGATTTTAATATTTCATCTGCTCTTTTAATTAGTGATGCTGGTAGGTTTGCAAGTTTGGCAACGTGTATTCCGTAACTTTTATCAGCAGCGCCATCTTCTATTTTATGTAAAAAAGTTATATCGCCATTTTCCTCATATGCAGATACGTGTACGTTTTTAATATGCGTTTTATGTTCTTCTAGGCTGGTTAACTCATGATAATGAGTAGAAAATAGCGTTATTGCCTTTATGTTATCATGAATGTATTCAATTATTGCCTGGGCAAGTGATATACCATCATATGTTGCGGTACCACGGCCTAGCTCGTCAAATAAAATAAGACTTTTTTCGCTTGCGTTTTCAATTGCGTTATTAGCTTCTTTCATCTCTACCATAAAAGTAGATTCTCCTGCAACCAAATCATCTGATGCTCCAATACGGGTAAATATCTGATCAAATATTGGTAAGACAGCTTCTTTACAAGGCACGAAACATCCTATTTGAGCCATTATAACAATTATTGCCATTTGTCTCATGTAAGTTGACTTACCACCCATGTTTGGTCCTGTTATTAGCTCTAAATACTTATCTTCACTAATTATTATGTCATTTGCAACAAACTCACCATCAAGCACTTTTTCAACTACCGGATGTCTTGCTTCTATTAATCTTACTTCTTTTTTATCAGTAATGATAGGTCTTACGTAGTTATTATCCTCACTAACGGATGAAAAAGATATTATTACGTCTAGGAAAGCTAGTGATTTAGAAGTTAACTGAATACTCGGAATAACACCTTTTACCTTTTCTCTAATACTTAAAAAAAGTTCATATTCTAGGTTTATTATTTTTTCTTCAGCACCTAAAATCATTCTTTCTTTTTCTTTTAATTCAGGTGTTATAAACCTTTCGTTATTAGCAAGTGTTTGCTTTCTTTCATAACCAAACTCTTCTTTTACTTGTTTAGCGTTACCTTTTGATACTTCAATGTAATAACCAAATACCCTGTTATATCCAACTCTTAAGTTTTTAATTCCGGTTCTTTGTCTTTCTTTTTCCTCTAGTTTAGCGATAAAGTCTTTGCCGCCTCGTCTTGCTTCTTTTAACTCATCTAACTCTTTATTAAATCCTTCTTTAATTAAGTAACCTTCTTTTAATCCTACTGGAGGATCTTCATATAAACTTTCATCTAAGTAAGAACATAAATCACTTAAATCATTTATTTTAAGATCAAAACCTAACTCATTAATAATTTCTTTTATTCTTGGAAGTACTTTTAAAGAGTTTTTTAATTGTAGCAAATCCCTTGCGTTAGCATTTCCAAAAGACACCCTACCAGATAGTCTTTCTAAGTCATATACTTCGTTTAACAAATCCTTAAGTTCATCTTTAAGTAAGAACTCCTCTGATAATTTTGATATCATATCATATCTTTTTTCTAGTTCTTCTTTATTAGTAATTGGGTTTTCAATCATGTTTTTTAAAAGTCTTGAGCCCATCGCGGTTTTGGTTTTATCAAGTAACCATAAAAGAGAATACGTTCTTTCTTTTAGCCTTAAGTTCTCCGTTAGCTCTAAGTTTCTTTTCGTGTGAACGTCCATCTTTAAATAAGTTTCGTAATTTCTTACCAAAACCTTTTGCATGTGCTCTAAACTTCTTTTTTGAGTATCAGTTAAATAATTAAGTAAAACGCATAAAGAAGAAATTATTCTTACGTCTTTTACGTTTTCATATATATTTTTATACTCTTCTTTTTCCGCGTCGTTATTTTCATAAGAAATAGTAATTTGATACTTATCTTTTAAAGTACTTGTTATTTTTGGATCTAACTTATCAAACACAACTAATTCTTTAATGTTATAATTTATAATCTCATTAATTATTTTATCAGTATCATATGGAACTAAAACAGCGTTTACTTCTCCCGTTGATAAATCCGCGTATGATAAAGCGTATAAATATCCTAAATCTTTTATCGCACCAATATAATTGTTAGACTTTGCATCTAACATATCATCAGACATAACGGTACCTTTAGTAATTATTCTAATTACCTCTCTTTTAACTATTCCCTTAGCACATTTAGGATCTTCTGTTTGCTCACAAATTGCTACTTTATAACCCTTTTCAATCAGTTTATTTATGTACATATTAGCAGCATGATGCGGAACACCACACATTGGTATTCGCTCTTCAAGCCCCGCGTTTTTACCCGTTAAAGTAAGCTCTAAATCACGAGATACATTTATCGCATCATCAAAAAACATCTCATAAAAATCGCCTATTCTATAAAATAAAATAACATCTTCATAATTATCTTTAACTTCTAAGTATTGTCTCATCATGGGACTTACTTTACTTCTATCTACATCTTCTTTTCTCAAAATGAAATCACCAGTAATTATTATATAATAAAATAAGAAAAAAAGCCATTTTTTTATAAAGGCTTTATTTGCGTTTTAGCTTCTTTTTCTTATCGTTTTCTATACTAAGCGGGTGAATTGATAAAACTCCAGGAATAACAGATTCTACTTTTATCATTATCCTTTTTAAATTATCATTAACATCATCATTCGCTACATAACAAAAACCATTTTTATTGTTTTTATATTTAGAAAGATAAATAAAATCATCTTTTATTTCATAAGAATACTTAGGCAAATTAAGGTTTATTTGCATGCCATAATCTACTAGTAAAATATAGTTTTCTTCCTTTATAAGGCCGCGACTTACCTCATACACACCATTATTACTTACAAACGTGTATAAATTGTCTTGATATTTTTTTAAACTATCATGATCATTTATTAAGTATGCTTCATATATTTCATTTTCTTTTACGTAGCTTTTAAAGTTAGAAGGTGCAACAAGTGGCATGTAAAAAATGGCATACTTTTTTTCATCATCTAAAAACTTAACGTATCTTTTCTCCAAGTTACTAAAAGATGAAACATCATTTTTAAAAACTATTATTTTCTTATCAATATCATTCATAAAGTTATATCACTCCTAATAAATTTTACTAAAAGGATAAATAAAAAATGACTAATAGAAAAAATTTGATATTGCTTTACTTACTAATAGCATTTGAAATTATTATATTATTAAATTCAAACGTAGTTATAAAAAGCGTTACTTCATCATCCATTCTTTTTATACTAAATATATTTCCATCTATGTTTCCTGGTATGATAATTGGTAACCTTTTAATAAAAGAACGTATTTGGCTTATTATACCAAACTCTATTAAAAAATTATTTAACAAGTTATTTGGATTCGATGATGTTTTAACATCTATTTTTATTATATCAATGTTTTGTGGAACTCCTAGCAACGCACTTTATATAAACGAGTATTTAAATGATGGAAAAGCCCAAAAAATGCTTCAAATAACCCATTTTATAAATCCATTATTCGTTGTTGCTGGTGTTGGTATTGGCGTTTTTAAAAGCGCCAAAATAGGATTTATCCTTCTTTTTATTATGTGGACGGAAAACTTTATAAAGGCATTTATTCTAAGAGAAAAAAATATAAAAGTAAATAAACAGATAAATATAAAAGAAAACTCTTTTATTAATAACTTAATAGAATCAGTTAAAATGGCCGTAAACGCGTCTTTATTAATATTTGGCTTAGTAATATGCTTTAATCTTTTAGTAACATTAATATGTAATATTTTTTATATTCCAGATAATATCAATGCTATTTTAAATGGAATCTTAGAAATGACCGGTGGCATAATGAAATTAAAAAACGTAGAAATAATTATGCCTTTAAAAATAATGCTTGCTTACCTTTTTTTAAACTTTGGGGGATTATGCATTCATATGCAAACCTTTAGCATGATAGAAAATAAAAAGATAAGCTACTTAAAGTACCTTATCTTTAGACTTTTTTAATAACAAATCAATACATCATACTTTTCTATTGAATATTCTCCATCGTTATTAACAAATTTATATAGTGATGTTTTAACTCCGTTTTCTTTATTTTTATCTTTACAACATTCTTTAGCGGATTTACTACAATTTGAAGGGCTAATAGCATTAGTATCATAATCCACCAAATATAATTTCTTACCATTAATTACCGGTAAATCACTTTTATAATCAATCAATTTTTCATCAACAAGTCTTAATCCATAATCTTTTACAACATATTCTTTTGTTTCTTCTTCGGAGGTTGTATAAATAGTTTTAACGGTATAAAGAGTTTGAAAAAAATATATAATTGCAACTCCAACAATTGCAAAACTAACGATTAATTCAATTAACGTAACACCTTTTTTATTTAATTTCTTCATATTACTCTCCTCCTAGATTACAACTTCTATTAGGATTTGGATTATCAATTTTAATTGATGCATATCTTGTATTACCATCGCTTTCAAATACACCAATTAAACGATATGACGTACTGTCATAAGTTGATTTTCTCATTCTTCTTAAATATCTATTAAAATTATAATCATCACTAGTTGGCGTTGCCATATAATTTGTTATATAAACATCTTTTAAATCGGTATTACTATTAATTTCATTGGAAATATTTTTACATGAACCCCCGCCTCCATCATAACAACTAGAAAAATTACCATCAGTATAAACCTCAACCATGTCCCAACCATCATTGTTTTCTGATTTGAAATTTTCGCATCCATTATCAGTTAAATCTTTTAATGTGGAGTTTCCATCACCTTTATCATCTTCATATTTTTGATAAAGATAATCACTAAAAGCTCTTAATAAGTATAAGTCTTCTGTTTGATCATAATATTTGGTTCTGTTGTTATAATTATCATATAAATTAGATATGTTTGGATAAACAAAAGCCATAATAGTTGTAACCAGTGCTATTACAACGATTGTCTCAGCAAGGAAAAAACCTTTGTTATTTTTTTTCATGTTATCACCTTATCTTTACTTGCTATCTTCTAAAATATATTATATAATAGATTTATAATAAAATCTAGAATAAAAGAATAAAAAGAATATAAAGGGAGAGATTAGTATGTTACAACAAATTGATTTTACTAAGTTACCGATAACGGAAATAGTAAATGAAATAATATACATAGCGGCTAAAAATGGTGCAAGTGACATACATTTTGATCCTACTGAAACATCAATTAGGGTTCGTTTTAGAATGGATGGTATGCTTGTTGATTACACAATGATACCAGAAAACATAAGAAAAAACTTAATAGCAAGACTTAAGATTATATCAGGCATGGACATCACTGAATCAAGATTGCCACAAGATGGCGCTATTAAAATGACAATAAAAGATATAAGCCTTGATATGCGTGTATCATCTCTTCCTACAAATGAAGGAGAAAAAATAGTTATTCGTATTCTTGATTACTCTGCTTCTTTAAATGGTCTTGAAAGTTTGGGCTTTTCACCTGATAATTTAGTGAAAATTAAAGAATTAATAAAAGAACCAAACGGAATAATACTAGTAACAGGTGCAACAGGTTCTGGTAAATCAACTACCGTTTACTCTCTTTTACAATTACTTAATAAACCTGAAGTTAATTTAGTAACCGTTGAAGACCCGGTAGAAATGAACATAAAAGGAATAAATCAAATTCAAGTAAATAGTGAAATAGGACTTACCTTTGCTGAAGTATTACGTTCTATATTAAGACAAGACCCAGACATAATAATGATTGGTGAGATTCGTGATGATGAAACTGCTAAAATAGCCGTTAGAGCATCAATTACCGGACACCTTGTTTTATCTACATTACACACTAACAACGCTTTAAACACCATAGAACGTTTAAGGGATATGGATGTAGAAACATATTTACTTGCCAGTTCTTTAAATGGTATTGTATCACAAAAACTTGCCAGAAGAATTTGCCCACACTGCATGAAAAAAAGACCTGCAATTGATTACGAAAAAAAATTAATCAAAGCAAATCTAGGCGTTGACGTTAGCGAACTTGCCTATGCAGAAGGTTGTGACAAGTGTGTTAATGGTTATAAAGGAAGAATTGCAATTCATGAAGTTCTAGTTATAACCCAAGAAATAAGAGATGCAATTTCTAATGGTATTTCTAAAGAGGAATTAAGAAAACTTGTTTATACAAAAAATACCACTACTCTTTTACAAGATGGTTTAAGAAAAGTATTACAAAACATAACGACCATTGAGGAAATCTTAAGATTGGTTGAACTTGATGATGAATCTGCTAAAATTATTACGGCAAATGATAAACAAAAAATAGGCATAGAAAATAACATGAATAACGTTTTAAATAATAATTTGAATAATAATACTACAAATAATATAAATGATACCGAAATGTTAGATATATAAAAAACTGATTTTAAAATCAGTTTTTTTATGCAATAAAGAAATTAAGAATCATATCTAAATTTAAATTAGTAAGTAGTATAATAATCGCTGCAACAGATAAATAAGGCCCAAAAGGTAAAATATTATTATTGTTTTTTATTAAACTTACTATTGATAAAGGAAGCGCAATAAATGATGCTATAAAAATGCATACTATTGACATGTCAAAGCCAATTACTAAACCTATTACAAAAAGTAACTTTATGTCTCCTCCACCCAAACATTCTTTTTGAAATAATAAATCTCCAAAGAATTTAAATAAGTATAAAAGAGCAAAGGAAGCACCACCATTTAAAATTGGCATCAAAACACCTGTAAATAAACTTATATCATTAATAAAAGAATTAATTAATAATAAAATAATTATAATAATACTTCCAACTATCAATACCTCATCTGGAATAATATAATATTTTAAATCACTAATGCTTACTATAATTAAAATTGATATGAAAACAATTGATATTAAAAATTCAAATGTAAAACCAAAAACTAAATATGATAATAGAAAAAGTATTCCGGTTAATAATTCGAATAACGGATAAAATAATGATATTTT
>DVMT01000025.1 GCA_018714855.1 Candidatus Aphodocola excrementigallinarum | reverse complement strand
AGTGTATCAGCTGTGATTCTTTCAATTTTTTCATTTACTCTCATAACATCATCCTCCTAGATTTATTGTATCAAATTTTGTATCAACTTGACTTATCTAGTTTCTATTATAAGAGTCTTTCCTTTGTAATTATATTATAAATATAACTTTTTTTCAAATAATACAATGTTTTAACAAAAAAACACAAAGCGTTTTTGTGTTTTCATATAAAATATTATTGAAGAGATTTAATTTTTTCCTTAGAAAGACCAGTTACTTCTGATATTTTTTGAATACTGTCCCCAACCTTTAGCAAATTCTTAGCTATTTCAATTAAAGCATTTTCTTTGCCACGAACTTCTCCGTGAGCTTCACCCTCTTCAACACCATTGGCATAATATGTATTACGAATTTTTCTCTCGTCCTCTTCTACTGATATAAAGTTTGCAAAATAATTTTCATCATTTATTTTGTTTACTTCATCTTTTATTTTTTTCATAAAACCATCTCCTTTCTCTGCTAAAAATTCTAATTCTTCTTTTGATGCCGTCATCATTTTCAGAAAGTTATATTCATCATCTTCATTATAACACCTGTTATTTATTTTATCTAGGTTTACATCATAAATTTCTAAATTTCTAACTTTAAGTTTTAATGTTTCTTTATTTATAACTTTGCTTATGCTTATTTCGGGCATCTTTGTTCCTAAACCTACTGTTAGATTTATTTGAACAAAATCTAAATCATTATTATATTCCTCTCCTACTTTTATGTGACTTGCGTATACTAGAGCAATATAACTAAAATTTCTTTCACTAAGGCCATTATAATTATGACTATTTACTTCAATATTAACGAAAAGATTATCTGTTTTAATTAAAACATCTAAATACTTTCCTTTTTCATAAATATTGTTTTTAGTAAGTTCGGGGGACAAAATTTTAAAAGTTTTAAATTTTCTTTTAAGAATTCTTTCTATGAATTCTTTTAATATTTGTTCATTGCCAGGCATGCAAAAGACGGCTTTAAACATTTTGTCATTAATAAGTTTATAATATGTTTTTGTTTTGATATTTTAACCTCCTTCATAGATAATCATAGTGTGTCACCTTCAGGTTTCCTTTTTTTATTTCAATTTTTTTAATTTTATAAAAAAACTTATAATATATTGATTTATTTAATAAAATATAATACAATTTAGGTAGAGGAGGCCACTAGGCCAAATCTTTAGATTGGTTTGACCTAGCTTAAGCTAGGTTTTTTTTCTTTGGATGATCCTTTAGAAGAAATAGGATTACAACTAATATAGTTAAATATTCCATATTTCCTTTCCACTTTTCATCACCTCCTCTATTTAAAGAAGGAGGATTTTCCTAAAGACTTAACCTAGCTTTGCCTGCCTCTATTATAATTATTATATATTGAAGGCTTATTTCCTTTTTTTATTTCAAACTTTTTTTTATAAAATAGCACATAATATATTGATTTATTTAATAAAATATAATACAATTTAGGTAGAGGAGGCCACCAGGCCAAATCTTTAGTTTTGTTTGGCCTAGCTTAAGCTAGGTTTTTTTATTTTTTCTTTGGATGATCCTTTAGAAGAAATAGGATTACAACTAATATAGTTAAATATTCCATATTCCCTTTCCATTTCTCATCACCTCCCCTATTTAAAGAAGGAGGATTTTCCTAAAGACTTAACCTAGCTTTGCCTGCCTCTATTATAATTATTATATATTGAAGGCGAATTTCCTTTTTTTAGGAAAAAATTTTTTAAATTTTAAAAATATTCTCTAATATATTGATTTATTTAATAGAGTATAATACAATTCATGTAGAGGAGGCCACTAGGCCAAGTCTTAGTTAATCCTAGCTTATGATGTCTACCAAACAGGGTTCACATCAAGATGAGGGATTATCTTTTTTATTTCAGTATTTTTATATATTCCGTATAAAAAACTTAGTAAAAATAAGACTTGAGATGGTCCAAGAACGTATCTATATAGTCTTTGGAATGTTTCACTACTAAAGGTGACTGGATTAAATAATAGAATTAAATATAAGATATAAGAAAAGTTTTTGTTTTTAAATAAATCTCTTGTTACATAGCAGAAGGTAATTGAAGAGATTATATATAACAAACTAATACCTAATTCAGATGAGATGTTTATGTATCTTAAAGTACTTAAAAATAAGGGCTCTCCACTTTCTAGTGGGGTGGCAAATTTTAAAAAAAACATTATAAACAAAAGAGAAAACATTGAATCTTAATGATTCAAAAATTTTTCTCTTTTTTTTCATCTCTTTATATAAATTTTTCAAAAAAATTGATTTTTATGCTTTTGTCCATTTTCAATATTTTTTCTACTGCCTCCCGAATAACTTTTGTGTAAAATTACTAATGTTCTTAATCTAAAAAATTTAAAATTTTTATATCCGTATGCTCTATCCACAATTTTTGTTATTGTATTATTATTTGCTTCAGTAAATCCATTCGAATATCTTTCATCCTTAAATGAATTCACTATTTCATTTATCCAATTGTTTATTGTATTAGCTGCTTCAACCATCTCTGGGATTTTACTATCATAACATTGTTTTACCCACTCTTTTAACTGTCTTTTCGCATCTTTATATTTTACGTGTGTTGTTATTCTTAAAAATTCCTCTTTTAAATTATATGCTTCTAATAGTTCACTGTTCATATTTAATACTTCTTGTAATCTATCAATTCTATATATTTCTACAAATCGATTATTCTTCTTTATCTTTATTGTCCCATACCAATAATCATTAAATTTATCATATGGTTTTTGTTTAATTAGTCCTTTATCATATTTTTCTTGTCGTTCTTGTTTTATTTTAAGTTCAGCTTTGGTCTCATTAAATGATTTTAGTAAAAGACTTTTATTAGTCCTATTTTTAAACATTATATATTCTTTGCTTCTCTTATTATCATCATATTTATGTACGAGTCTAATTCTCACATCATCTAGTCCTTTGGTTACATATTTGATATAATGAAATGGGTCGGCCACAAATATTGCCTTTGGAAAACATATTTTGACGACCTCGTAATATGGTCTATATAAATCACATATTACTACTTTTACGGACTTCCTATTTTTTACTTTTAAAAAGTAATCTATTAGGTAGTCCTTTTTTCTTGTTGGTAATATGTCAAGTGTTATTTTATGTATTGGATCATTCAATACAAATGAATATAATCCTTCTTGTGTATAAGTTGATGTTTCATCAAAAGATATAACTTCTGGCACTGTCTCCATATTATCTGGATAATTATTTGTTGCTTCTAAAAATGTTTTTCTCACAACACTTACTGATGTATTTGTTTCTTTAGCTATCGCGGTTAACGTACGATCTCTGTCCATACATAATTTTAAAATTAACTGTTTCGTTTTATGTGATATTTTATTTTTTGGACTACTTATTCCTAAATCTTCAGTAAATGTTTTTTTACAATATTTACATTCAAACCTTCTTTTATATACTATTAAATATGTTTCTTCTTCTGAATTTTTTAAATAAGTTATTTTACTTGGTTTTAAATAGTCATGTATTTTTTTACTAAAATTATTACACTCTGGACATCGAGCTTTTTTCCTACTTGATTTGATATGTATACATTTTGTTTTTTCATCCCCTGTTTCTACTTTAATAATATCAATAAATTCCTCTAAATTTAATATCTTTCTAAAATCTTCTTTTGTCATTCCATTCCTACCTTCTAGTAACTATAGTTACATCTTGATTATGACAAAATTCGTTTGATTTTTCTACCCCAGTAAAAAATGGAGCTTTTTAAAAAAACAACCCCACTAGAAAGTGTAGTTGTTTTCCACATTTACCCCACTAGAAAATCATGCTTTTACAAAAATGGACCCCACTGAAAAGTGGAGACCTATTTTATTTTGACCCCACTAGAAAGTGGAGAGCCAAAATAAGGGAAAGAAAAAGCCTTTGACTAAAGTGGTGTCTGTATAATTACCGAGTCAAAGACCATTACTTATATTGTCACTTAATTTCATCATCAACATGTCATCATAGCCATAGCTTTCAATATAAAAGTTCGGTAAGAAACAACATAGGAATATTTTGATGATAGTTAATAAAACTAGGACAATAAAAAATTTATTTTTAACATGCATTTTGAGTTATTTTACATTCACTTTCTGGTTTATCGACAAACTTGGCAGTTTTGTCATCTTCCCCTTTTTGAATACAAGTTTGGATGTTTTTATTATATAAAGCTATTATAACTTTACCTTCTTTGGTTATCAGTATACTTCCACTATCTGGATTATCCCCTTGATAATCTAAGATATTTTTAGATATTGTTTTACAGTTATTACTTTTATCAATTCCTTTAGCGGTTGGAATTTTATTATTATAAGTTATTTTAACCGGTAATAATCCTTCATCATTATAAGTTATTCCAGCATAATAGTTTTGAGTAACTTTTATTAAAGAATTAACACTATCTTTAAAAGCTTCTTTTTTAGATGTATTTAATGAATCTATAATAATAGGTGTGGTTATTAAAGCAATTACAGCTAATATGACAATTACAGCCAAAAGTTCGACTAAAGTAAATCCTTTTTTTAACATGAATCCCCACCTACTTCAACATATTCATAAATATATTTTTTTGAGTTACTAGTTACTTTAACATAATCGTTTTTCATTTCACAGTTTTTATTATCATTTATCTGTTCTTCGGAAACATATCCGTTAGTTATTAAATCAGTTATTTTTATATTACCTTTATTTCCATATGATTTAATACTAGAAGATGATTCTAAAGCTTTAGGAAAATCATCTACCCTATCTGTTACATATTCTCTTGTGGCTCCGATGGCAATATCTTTCATGGCTTCATCTGTTTCACCTTGAGATTCGTTTAACATGTTTAAAACAGCTGGAAATGCGATTAATGCAATAGCAACTAATATAATAATTGTTCCTAAAAGTTCGATTAAGGTAAATCCTTTTTTATTCAAGTCAAATCACCTCGTATAATATATTTCGTAAGAATAAGTTTTATCTTTAGCTGAGTATAAATCAATTTATTATTGATACTTTTGAAGTTATTCATATTTAACTCACCTTTAGAATTGTTAAAACAAAATCATATTACTAGTATTATCCCTATAAATTTTATGTCACTTGCCTTAAAATTAAGGCAAGTGACATTCTTTTTGCGAGTTCTGCGCTTTCGCTTGCCCCGCTTTCCAAAAACCTATCGGTTTTTGCGAATGTGGTGAACTTTTATTGGTTTTCCTAATTTATTTTAAGAATCAGATTGTGTTCAACTTCCACTCAAAGTAATATCAGATTTTAAGAAGACTACTGGGCGGAGAGCAATACGACTATTATAGGCGTTATTGTTGTTCACGTTCGCATTCGAACTATTCGCATTACCATTCCAGGCATTAAACGATCGACCACCTGACTCGTTAGATTAAGCATCTCCACTTATTAATATTACCCCTTATTTTGCTTTATAATCACCGCGCTCTTCACTTGCTTCGCATATGAAGAGCGGTCTTTTAGGACTCAGTTTGCTAAGCAAACTGGTCCTTTTATAAAGGCTTCGCCTTTACTAATTTATTCTTATTATTGTGTATTTATTGCACTATTGTGAATGGGTCTTCTGAAGTTCCACTTCCTAACAAAGTAGTATCAGATTTCAAAAAGACTACTGGGCGGGGAGCGTAATAACTAAGATAGGCGTCATAGGTGAGCACGCGCGCATACGAAAGAATCGCATCACCACGCCAGGCAACAAACGAATAACCACCTGACTCGCGCGAAGAAGCATTTATTGTCCAATAATATAATGCGCTAGCACTTCCTTTATCTAATAAGTAATTACTATTACATGCATCTGCATAAATATATGAAGTTGTTGCTGATGTACATAATGGGTTTGTACTTGCTCTTAATATATCTGATACATTAACTAATCCTACAT
>DVMT01000024.1 GCA_018714855.1 Candidatus Aphodocola excrementigallinarum | reverse complement strand
GTACTAACTTATTATCATAATTAGTTAAACACGCACTTATTATTTTAGCAACTTCTTTAAAATCCTTTTCGTTAAACCCGCGGGTCGTCATCGCAGCCGTACCAAGTCTTATACCACTTGTTATAAAAGGCGTCGTTAAATCATAAGGAATCATGTTCTTATTACAAGTTATACCTACTTTATCAAGTATTTCCTCTGCTTCCTTACCAGTTAGGTTAACAGATTTTTTAACATCTACCAAAACAATGTGATTATCAGTGCCACCGGTTACGATTTTAAAACCTTCTAATTTTAAAGCATCAGATAAAGCCTTTGCATTACTTACTACCCTTTTTTGATAATTTATAAAATCAGTTGACATAGCCTCTTCAAAGCATACTGCCTTTGCTGCGATAACGTGCATTAAAGGTCCACCTTGAATACCCGGGAAAATTACTTTATTTACCTTTTTTATTATCTGCTCATTATTAGTTAAAATAATGCCACCTCTTGGTCCTCTTAAAGTCTTATGAGTAGTTGATGTTACAACATCAGCATACCTACATGGATTTTGATGAAGACCCGCTGCAACTATTCCTGCGATATGAGCCATATCGACCATTAAATACGCCCCGCATGACCTTGCTATATCACGAAACGTTGCAAAATCAATTTTTCTTGGATAACTAGATGCTCCCGCAACAATTAGTTTTGGTTTTTCTTTTAATGCTATTTTCTTTACCTCATCATAGTTTATCATAGAAGTTTCTTTATCAACACCATAAAAAACAAATTTATAATCTTGACCAGAAAAGCTTTGCTCGCTTCCGTGAGTCAAATGCCCACCATCATTTAAATTCATCGCAAGCACCTTATCACCTTTTTTAAGTAAAGCACGGTATACTGCCATGTTAGCAGAAGAACCAGAATGAGGTTGCACGTTAGCATACCTTACTCCAAAAAGCCTTGTTGCGGCATCAATTGCCATATTCTCTATTTCATCAACAAACTTGCATCCACCGTAATACCTTTTTTTAGGATAGCCTTCTGCGTACTTATTAGTTAAAACGCTTCCTTGTGCTTTAAGTACGTTTTCGCTTACAAAGTTCTCTGATGCAATTAACTCAATCGTGTTTTGCTGCCTTTTCTTTTCCTTTTCGATAACTTCAAATATTTTTTCTACCACAAGATCATCCTCCTTATAATTCTATAAACTTATTTAGCTTTATAGAATAAATAAATTTTCTTATACTTTTTGCGTTAAATTTTTCTTTAATCGCTATTTCGTATAAATCAAGCTGCACCTTATACCTGTTTACTAACTCATTTATATCTTCTACATCATCAGTTTTATAATCTACTATATAATAACAATTAGATGATAAAAACAATAAATCAATTACTCCACTAGTTAATATATTACCACTTTTTAATGTTTTATCATAGTAACTAGACGGAATTTTAAAGTTAACTTGATATTCCTTATACACTTTATCCGCATTTATTACCTCATCATATAAAGGTGATGTTAAATAAGAAAATATCTTCTCTTTCTTAATTAATTTTAAATCTTCCTTTGATATTTTACCAACAAATATCAAATTATTAAGATAATCATTTAAGGTTTTAACCGTGTATTTTTTAACCGGTAATAACTCTAATATCTTGTGATATAAAGTCCCTACGTAGCTTCCTTTTATACCGTCCGTCATAAAGCTTGGTGTCCTTAAAAAATGTTTGTCATTTTTTATATCACTTACACTTACGTACTTTGGAATAGGGGCATAATCATAATGATACTTCTGTAACGTTTTATACCAGTCATAATCAAATATATCTTTTTTTATTTTTTCTTTTTCTAAAAACTCTTTTTCATCTATGCTTGATGCATCTACTATATTAACTTTCATTTTCGCTTCACTTGCAAAAGTCTTTGGCGAAAGTGCGCTATAACTTCTTAAATCGTGATTCTTATTATACCTTAGAAGACAAGGCATTAATATATCTAGGTAATTTCTTGCTTTTTTCAAATATAAATTAGATACCAAGTCATCATCACCCATTTTAGATGCTGCTTTTAAAACCAAGTTACCTAAGTTATTAGAAAAGCCAGTTATTATTATTTTTTCTTTAGCACGTGTTAAGGCAACGTATAGTATTCTAAGTTCTTCTGATAACATTTTACTCATTTCATTTTCTTTAAACACCATAACGGGAATCGTTTCGTATTTTAAATTGTAATCAAGGTCTTTAAGGTTAAAACAAAGTCCCGCATCATCACTTATTAAAACCTCTTCTTTTAAATCCTTAAAATTAAAGTTTTTACCAGTTTCCGAAAGGATTACAACCGGATATTCTAATCCCTTAGATTTATGAATCGTAGTTATTAAAACGTTGTTTGAAGAAGAAAGTGGATTAACCCCTTCTAGTGATGCTTTATTTAAAATAACATCATTTAAATAACAAACAAACTCATGAAAACTTTTCTTATCATCCTTTTCAAAATTAACCGCATGATTAACCATTTGAACTAAATTCTTTTTTCTTTTATTACCATCATTAAGCGCTGATAATACGTTTATAACGTCAAAGGCTTTATAAACCATACTTAAAGTACTTGCAATACTGTTATTTAGACTATACTCCTTTAATTCACTCAATTTATTTATGAAAGAATGTGATAAATCATCATTTTTTCTAACTAACTTATCATATAAGTATTTATCATTATAAGATGCCTTTAAATCTGCTATATAATCAAGACTAAAACTAGTAAATGATGCGTTTAAAACACTAAGTAAGGCCTCATCATCATAAGGATCATCAATTACCTTTAAAAGGTTAATTACAAGTTTAACCTCATAATTATCAAAGTATTCTAAGGATGAATCCATGTAAACGCTTATACCCCTTTTTACTAAAGCATCTTTAAACACGTTACTATTTTTTAATGACCTAAGTAAAATAACAATGTCGTTTTCCGTTATTTTTCGATCGATGTTTTTCTTATTATCATAAATCATATAACCAGAATCTAACATTTCTTTTACTTTGTTTGCAACTAAAATAGCTTCCTTTTGAGTCTTTGTTAAATCATCTTCTTCATCAGTATCTTTTTTATTACCATCTATTAAATAAACTTCCTCATCTAAATCGTTTTTGTTGTTAAACGATGCTCCAAGATAAAGCATCTCATCCGCATCATAATTTACTTCTCCAAAGGAATTACTCATTGTATTAGAAAATATAAAGTTACAAAAATCTAAAACCTCTTTTCTACTTCTAAAGTTCTTAGACAAAGTAATAAGCTTAGGAAACTTATCTTTAAAGGCACTGTTTTTATCATTGTTAAAAATCTCTGGAGCCGCACTTCTAAACTTATAAATACTTTGCTTTACATCTCCAACTATAAAAAGGTTTTTATTATCATTTGAAATAGCACTAAAAATAACGTTTTGTAAGTTATTCGTATCTTGATATTCATCTATCAATATTTCTTTATAACGCTTAGATAAATTAATCGCTAAAGGAGTTTTTTCACCATCTTTAATTAATAGTTCAATTACGAAATGAGCAATGTCAGAAAACGAGTATTTATTTATTTTCCTTTTTTCATTTATTAAAGCATCATCAAATGCTTTAACAACATAAGTTAAAGCTTTGGTTAAACCATGCATACGCTTTTTTTCTTTGTTATAAACCTCTTCATTTATAAAACAAAGCTCATTTAAATCTTTTTTAACATAGCCTTTTAAATCATCTCTTATCATTTTATAACTAATAATTATCGGATCATCCTTTGCGCCTTTAGGTGTTCTTAAAGTATCAAATGAAAATGATCTTATATTACTTGATAAATCATCAAAGTTATCTATAAGTAAAAAATTACTAATCATGTTTTTTTCTTTTAAAGCATTTTCATATACCTTCGAAAATAAATCATCACTTGATAACGCATCAGTTATGTTATCATATGCTAAAAGGTATGATCTCATTTTATCTTTTATTTGATTTATTAAACACTTTTTATAAAAATCGTTATCATCCTCATAATAACTAATCATTTTTTTTATAAACTCATCTTTAAAAGGAAGCGTATTTAAAAAGTTACTTACTTTAAAAATAGTGTTTTTTATTAAACTAACGTTATAAGAGCTAAAATTATAAAGTAGGTCCAAATAGTTTTCTACGTTGTTAAAACCACCTTCCATTACGTCTTTTACAACCCGCTCTTTTAAAACAAGTTCTTCTTCGTTAGATAAAATCCCATAATCTTTTTTTATTCCAAGCTTTTCAAAGTTTTCTTTAACTAATTTATTATAAAACGCATCCATCGTGGTAATATCAGATACGTCAGTTAAGCTTATTTGATCTTTTAAAAACGTGTTATTAGGATTTTTCTGATACTCTTTTAAGATGTTTTTTTTAATCCTTTGTTTCATTTCACCTGCTGCCATGTTAGTAAAAGTTACGATAAGAAGCTCACTTATGCTGATGCCTGATGCAATATGCTTTATTACCCTTTGGGATAAAACGGCTGTTTTACCGCTTCCTGCTGCCGCACTAACAATTATTTTGCCACCGAATTCATTTATTGCTTTTTCTTGATCCTTAGTCCATGTCGGCATAATCCTCACCTTCCATCAATTTAATTGCTTCTTTATTTTTCATATCATGAGCTTTTCTTTTCTTATCCATTTCACCATCAAATTTACATATAGCGCTATACTTACAATATAAACAAGCATCATTCCTACCTTTAAAAGGTGCCGCTTTAAACCGTCCATTTAAAATATCATTACCATAGGTTTTAAGCACTTTTTTTATACATTTAAAAATAGCATCTAACTCATCTAAAGTATATACTTTTTCTTCGTTTATCTTACCCCTGGTTGTAAACGAAATAAAATTACCCGCGTTATTGCTACCTAAATTAGATAGTACTTTATCATCATTTAAAACCATTCCGTTCATCTTTAAAGACTCCCTAATTTTTTCTTCTTTTTCCGCACTTGATAAAGATCTAGATGCATTTTGATTCTTTACAAGAGCCGGGTAATATAAAATAGCAGACGGATAAACGCGCTTATTAGTTAACTTATTACCTTCTTTATTTATCGTAAGCATGTATAAAAGCATTTGAAGATTAAGACCGTCTAACACGTCATCTAACCTAAACTTTTTATCACCAGTTTTATAATCTATAACGCGAAAGTAAAAGTTATCATCATCCTCGCATACATCTACTCTATCAACTATTCCAGATAATTTTAAATTAGCGTTATCAAGTTTTATTAAAACTGGTTTAATAAGTGCATCATCATTAATTCTAAACTCTAAGTATAAAGGCTTAAAATTAGATACATTTCTCTCTTTAATAATGTTTTTAATAACCTCTTTTATACTTTTAGAGACTTGCTTTACAACGTAATCAATAACGTTTGTTATCGTAACATCATTTTCTTTTAAATACAAAATAGCATACTTGTATATAAGATTATCTATCACATCATCATTTACCTTTGTTATATCATTTTTTATTATTTCTTCTAAAACAAAATGAACAAGGCTTCCTATTTTTCTATTATCAAACAAATCTTTTTCACCATCATTTACGTTTAAAGTATAGTTAACAAAAAACATAAAAGGACATTTAGCATAAGTCTCCATCTTACTAGGAGTTATGCTTAACGTATCACCATATATTTTCTTTATTATTTTTTTATCCACAGTATAATTTAAATCATGATTATTTGATTCGTTAATAAACTTAAAATCATCATCTAAAACACCATCTATTTCATTTTTAGATAACCTTGTTGCATAATCATTTATAAGCATGTTCTTATCATATATTTTATTTACATCATAATCTTTTTTACTTATTAAATCTAAAAGTGGTGAAGCTTCTTTAAGCCTTAAGTCACTACCTAACTTAGGATAAGAAATTATCCCATTTTTACTTAGCACTTTATAAAACAAATAATGAGCATAATTTTCATGATCATTTATTTTATCTATTAAAAGGCTTTTTGAAACGTCATTTACGTTTATTAAACCATTTATCTTAAAATCAGATAAAATGGTATCCGCACCAATTAAATACACAAACTTTTTATCTTCAAAACATGCGTTTTTTAAATCAGTAACAGTAACGCAGTCTTGCATAGAAACTACTTTATTCCTAGTTAAACAAGCATTTTCTAAAACGTCAATTATAACCTTTAAATCAGCGTTTATATCCAAGTTATTATTAATACTTTCTAAAAGGCTAATTAATAATTCGCATCCTGCCTCATCTTTTAAATATAAATTATCTAATATACCTTCCTCACTTAAATAAATATATAAATACCTTAATATCTCTGTTTTATTATTACTTTCAACCACGTTTAATGCTAAATGTCTAATCGGATTTATTATACTATCTTTTACTTCGTTTATTTTATCTAAAACGTCTTTGGAATAATAATTTTTATTAAACGGTAAGTAAAATAATTCGGTATAAATATCATAATGATAAACATAATTATAAATTAAAGAAGTCATTTTTTCATCCACGTTTAAAACATCTGTTTTTAATAAATCAATAAAAGTACCACAAGAAAAATCTCCATTTAACACCTTTAAAAAGGTATTTAAAAACCTGCTAACAAGTAAACCAGATGTTTTTTCATTTGTATAAGGATGATTAAAAAATAAATCAAAATAAGGTAAATAATTATTAACGCTATTTGTAACAATTAAAAAATCATCATAACTTCTAGCTTCTTTATTATACATTTTACATGCAATATCATTACTTACAAAACTAACCTCATCACTAACGTCATTTAACGCTTTAACAAAATACTTTTTCTTTAAAACATCATCATAATTAAATTCTAAAGTACTATCTATTTTTTTTAACTCTTTATATAAAACATCATTACAAACGTTATCTAGTAAAACGTATAAAGATGCTTCCTTGCTTATCTTTTTAAGCAAATGAATCTCCATTTTATCAAACATAGAAAAACAGGTAAATAAATAACTTCCACTAAAACTGTTATTTTCTAAAACATCATTAAATAACATTCTATAATTAATAAGGCCTTTATTTAAAAGTTCTTCTTCAAACTTTTTATATATCAATCGTAAATCTCTTATTTTATTGCTATCAATAAGATCATAATCATAAAAATCATCATACGTGTTAATAAGTTCATTTACCATATCTTTAATGCGTATGTTTTTGTAATAAGTTAAATCATCTTTTACCTTGTTTAAAGTGTTATACATAATAACTTGTGAATCAAAATCACTGGCAAGCGTTTTATCACCAGTATAATTATTTAACACAAAATTTTTTATGTTAGAAATTAAAACATCATCATCTAAAAAACGTTCTTTATAATAATTTTCTAAATAAGATGGTGTTATAACAAAATCAAAATCATTTACATTAAAATCATTATTAATAGTCTTAATCATATAATCACCACCATATAAATTAATTATAACAAAAAAGAACAAATTATTGTTCTTTTAATTTATTATTTAATCTTTTTACCAATTTTTTCTTACTTTCTTTACTTAAATCATATACCCTTTCAAAAGTATCCTTGTATATTTTATATCCATTTTTAGATAATTCATATGCATCCTCATCATAGAAATTACTTTTATCCTTGTCTTTTAAAGTAAACCTATCAAAAGCACTTTCAATTAATTCCTTACTTAGTAATATGTTTTCATTTTCAAACCTTATTGCATCTTCTATTGCATTATAAAGCAAGAAATACATAACTTCTTCTTTTGTTATTAAATTATAATGAGCATCCATCTCTTCTTTGGTTGTCCCAACATGGAAATAATCTTGCTGTCTTGATCTTCTATCACTTATGAATTTATCATAATTATTCGAAACTTTTCTTACAAGTTCATTAACCACTTTTGTATTTTCTTTATTTCTTATCTTTTCATCTTTTTTTATATGTTCGTTTATTTTTTGTTCACCATATTTCATTAACTTTAAAAATTCTTTTTCATCTAAATCTAATGCTTCTTCTAGTATAAATCTATATACTTTGTTAAAGTCTTGTTTTTCTTTTTGCTTTGCTTTATCTTTTGTTGATTCAGCTTCTTCATCCATTGTATTTAAATGATTCATCAAGCCTTCTTTTAATTCTTCGTCTTCCCTAACATATCTATAATATTTGGATATTTCATAAAGTGCTGCTAAAGCTGCATCCTTCTTGTTTTTAGCTTCTATAAAAGAATTCCATTTAGCATCAGTTTGATTATGATCCCCATACACCATATACGCTTCATTACACTTATTTTCGTATGATTCTATTTTCTTTCTAATATCTTTATAAGTCATATTACCACCTCATTTTAAAGACCTATATATAATATTCACAAGTTGGGAATAATATTATAACACATTTAAAGTGTTTTATTACAAAAAAAGAAATATATTTCTATATTTCCTTATGCTTGTACGTAATTTATCGTTACGCTTAAATTATTAAATTGTAAATCTCGCGCTGGTAACTCGGTTGCTTCTTCTATTATTATACCATCTTCACTATTGGTTACTTTATAATATGCAACAGATATATTAATTTGTTTTGTTTCACCAGCATTTAATGTATCATTTTTCTTAAGAGATATACCACCATCATATGCAATTGAAAAAAATAAATTATCATTTACTTTTTGCACGTCTTCTTCTGTCACCTGTCCATCATTATTCCAATCACATGATTCTACTGGCGAACCTATTTCACATAATGGGCTTATTTCAACGGAATCTATTTTTGCATCCACCGTTCCATCATTTACTATACGAGTCCTAAATTCAACTCCATCATTTGGTTTTGTTAGAGTAACATTGATTCTTGTTATTGATGTTCCAGCAATATGTGGAAAATCATTAATAGTAGCATCTCCGTTTTTATTTGATGATATTGTTTCAAAATGAATGTCCCAACTTGCTGCATCAACGTTTGCTGTTCCGTTTATTGTTAAAGTCTGACTAAGCGCTGCAAACGCAACCGTAAGTCCTAACACTGCAACTATTAGTGCTACAACTGATAGTACTTTTATCTTTCTTTGTTTTTCCATTTTACCACTTTCTACTTTTATTATTTATATTTTTATCTTATCATATTCTTATTTTCTTAGTCAATTTTGAATTTATTTTCATGTAAACAAAAAAAGAACCTTATTAAGGTCCTTTAAAAATTAATTATTTTTTTGTTTTAACTCTGCTTGTGCAGCTGCAAGTCTTGCAATAGGTACTCTAAATGGTGAGCAAGAAACGTAGTTTAATCCTATGCTGTTAACAAATTCGATAGAAGAAGGATCTCCGCCGTGTTCACCACATATACCAAGCTTGATATCAGGACGAGTTTTTCTACCCTTTTCAGCAGCCATCTTAACTAATTGTCCAACACCTTCTTGGTCTAGTTTAGCAAATGGATCAGATTCATAAATCTTGTTTTGATAGTAAGAATCTAAGAACTTACCAGCATCATCTCTTGAGAATCCAAACGTCATTTGTGTTAAATCGTTAGTACCAAATGAGAAGAATTCAGCTTCCTCGGCAATTTTATCAGCAGTTAATGCAGCACGTGGGATTTCAATCATGGTACCAATATGATATTCCATGTCAGAATTCTTTTCTTTCTTAACTTGTTCTGCAGTTTCAACAACTATATCTTTTACGAACTTTAACTCTTTTACTTCACCAACAAGTGGGATCATGATTTCAGGAGTAATATCGTAACCTTTTTCTTCTTTTACTTCAATTGCTGCTTCCATTAATGCTCTAGTTTGCATTTTAGCTATTTCTGGATAAGTAACAGCAAGACGGCATCCTCTGTGTCCCATCATTGGGTTAAATTCATGAAGTTCAGCACATTTTGCTTTTAAGTGTTCTTCTGTAACACCCATGTCTTTTGCAAGTGCTTTAATATCTTTTTCATCAGTTGGTAAGAATTCATGAAGTGGTGGGTCTAAGTAACGAACCGTCATTGGAAGACCTTTTAATTCTTCATACATAGCTTTAAAGTCACCCTTTTGATATGGTATTAACTCATTTAAAGCCTTTTCTCTTTCTTCAACTGTCTCAGATAAAATCATCTTTCTAATCTTAGGAATTCTTTCTTCATCAAAGAACATGTGTTCAGTACGGCAAAGACCAATACCTTCAGCTCCTAAATTAACAGCGTTTTTAGTGTCTCTTGGGTTATCAGCATTAGTTCTAACCTTTAATCTTCTAAAGCTATCTGCCCAAGCCATAATTCTTCCGAAGTTACCACTAACTGATGCTTCAACCGTTTTAATATCTCCTTTATAGATTTTACCAGTTGATCCATCAAGTGAGATAAAGTCACCTTCTTTAAATGTTTCTCCACCTAAAGTAAATGTTTTAGCTTCTTCGTTTATGTTAATATCACCGCAACCTGATACACAGCAAGTACCCATACCACGAGCAACAACTGCAGCATGGCTTGTCATACCACCACGAACGGTTAAGATACCTTGGCTAGCTACCATTCCTTCGATATCCTCTGGAGTAGTCTCTAATCTAACAAGAATTACTCTTTCACCTTTTCCTCCGATACCTTTTGCTTTTGCATCTTCAGCAGAGAACACTACCTTACCTGCAGCAGCTCCTGGTGATGCTGGAAGAGCACTTCCTATTACTTTGCCTTCTTTTAACGCATCAGCATCAAAAGTTGGGTGTAATAATTGATCTAAGCTTTTAGCTTCAATTCTTAATACTGCTTCTTCTGGAGTAATCATACCCTCATCAACTAAGTCACATGCAATATTTATTGCAGCTTGCGCAGTACGTTTACCATTACGAGTTTGTAAGAAATATAACTTACCTTCTTGAATAGTAAATTCCATATCTTGCATATCACGGTAATGTTTTTCTAGTTTGTTTGCAATTTCCATGAATTCTTTATAGCATTCTGGTAAATCTTCAGCTAGTTTAGAAATTGGTTGTGGAGTACGAACACCAGCAACAACATCCTCACCTTGTGCATTAATTAAGTATTCACCAAAAATACCTTTTTCACCAGTTGCTGGATTACGAGTAAATGCAACACCAGTACCTGATGTATCGCCCATGTTACCAAATACCATTGCTTGAACGTTTACAGCAGTACCCCAATCACCTGGAATATCGTTCATTCTTCTGTATACGATAGCTCTTGGATTATCCCATGATCTAAATACAGCCTTAACAGCTCCCATTAATTGTTCTTTAGGATCTTGTGGAAACTCGGCCCCATCCATGTTATCACTATATACTTTTTTAAATCTTTTAACTAATTCTTTTAAATCATCAACGTCTAGTTCAGTGTCATAATGAACACCTTTTTCTTCTTTTACTTCATCAATGATTTTTTCAAAGAATGATTTTGGAACTTCCATAACAACGTCTGAATACATTTGAATAAATCTTCTGTATGAGTCGTATGCAAATCTTGGATTTCCAGTTTTCTTAGCAAAACCTTCAACCGCTTCATCATTTAAACCTAGGTTAAGGATTGTATCCATCATACCAGGCATAGATGCTCTAGCTCCAGATCTTACTGAAACTAAAAGTGGATCTGCGTTATCTCCAAATTTCTTTCCTTGTTTTTCTTCTAACCATGCTAAAGCTTTATAGATTTGGTCTTCAATTTCTTTTGAAATTGTTTTACCTTGCGTGTAGTAATCTGTACAAGCTTCAGTTGTGATAGTAAAACCTTGTGGAATTGGAAGTCCTAAATTAGTCATTTCAGCTAAGTTAGCACCTTTTCCACCGAGTAGGTTTCTCATATCAGCGTTTCCTTCTTTAAAAAGGTAAACCCATTTTGTCATTTATATTCCTCCTTCTAAATTCAAACACAAGTTTATTATATCATAAAAAAAATGGCACTTACAACAGTAAATACCATGATTTTCCCATTAATTTACAATAATTTTTACTTTTGCAATCCTTTTTCTAAAGGTGTTAATGCTTTATAAAATTCATCTTCTAATAAACTTGGATATACATACCTATATTCAACCGCTTTTAAAAATAAATCACTATCCATTTTTGAAAAATCTAGTTTAACTTTAAACGGTAAATCTTTATTCTTATATAAAACCAATTCTCTTAAATATTCCCTTACGCTTCTTCCGTTACCTTCCCTAAAAGGATGAATACTCATTAAATCATAATAAGCTTTTGCTAAAACATATGAATACTTTCTTTTATCATAAACATCGTTTACGTTTTCATTTAAAATATTAAGCGTTTTTTCAAGCTCGTCTTTTATATACTCCGGGTCATAAAATTGTCTTGTTGTTTTTGCCATTGTAGAGCGTCTAAACTCACCAGCAAAATAATATATATCATTAAATAAATATTTATGAATCTTTTTTAAACGTTCCAAATTAAATTTACCAGTAATAGGTAAAAGCTCTAACTCAGTAAGTTTTCTTAATGTTATAACTTTTTCTTGCTCTTCTAATTTTTTTTGATCCTTTATACCAAATTTATTTTTTAATACATTTGTTCCTTCATAAAAGTAGTTATCCCATTCATCTGTCATTTTTATTTCCTCTTTTTTTCATAGAAAGAATCTTTATATTATAATTATATAAAAACTCTTCTTTTAATTTTTTTCTTTCTCCATCAGTTATTACAAAACCCTCCATTGCTAAATTAGCAATCGCCTCATTAATAGCATTATCTATTAAATCCTCATAATTATCATCTTTATACATTACTAACTCCTACTTTCTTTTATTTAATGGATGACATTTTAAATACACCGCTCTTAATCTTTCGTTTGATACGTGAGTATAAACTTGCGTTGTTTCTAAAGACTCATGACCAAGTAATTCTTGTACGGTTAATATGTCACAACCTTCATTTAATAAATGAGTTGCAAAAGAATGCCTAAGCATGTGTGGTGATACATGCTTTTTTAAGGCAGCTTTTTTAACTATGTTGTCAATTATCTTTTCAACACCCCTGGTAGTTATTTTCATGCCATGTTCGTTTACTATTAGATAATCACAATTAATATGGTGCTTATTAAGTATTTTTTTTCTACCATCTTCTATAAACATATTAATCGCATCTAAACAATAATCACCGAATTCTGCTATTCTTTCTTTATTTCCCTTACCTAACACTTTTATTTCTCTTTTAGAAAAATCAATATCACTTATTTTTACGTTAACAAGTTCAGATACTCTTATACCACTTGCATATAACACTTCAAGTATTAGTCTATCTCTTTGTCCTAAAGGTGTATTTAAATCAGGAGTATTAAAAAGCGTTTCTAAATCTTCTACTCCTAAATACTTAGGTAATCTTTTTTCTTTTTTAGGGGTTGCAACATATCTAAATGGATTTTGTTTAATTAAATCATTATTAAATAAATATTTATAAAAACTTCTAAGTGATGATAACTTTCTTGCAACTGAATTCCTAGATAACTTTCTATTATAAAGTTCCATTAAATAACCCTTTATAAAATCATAATCAATATCCAAATAATTTATACCCTCTTTGTTCAAATAATCATTAAACTCTAATATATCAATTTCATAATTCTTAGCCGTGTTAGGCGAATAATTTTTTTGCTTTAAAATATAATCTAAAAATCTTTTTAAATCATCTTTCATTAGTTTATACTCCAATACCTTGGATCATTTGGTTTATCTGGCCCTAAAAAATCATCATAGTTATCATCTTCGTATGTATCAGAAGACTCTTCAAAGTTTTCTTTCTCTTTAAGATGCGCCAAGTACTTTAAGTAATCAGGATTATCTTCTAATGGGTTCTTTTTCTTTACGTTTTCTTTTTTTACTAATTTATTTGAGACCTCTATTTTATGTTCATCAGGATATTTACTATAGTAATACTCTTCTTCTTCATTTAACATACGATTAATTATTTCATTTGCATTATATATAGAAAAAGGCCTTTTACCAATTCTTTTTTCAAGAATATCTTTATTAACT
The DNA here is from genome assembly GCA_018714855.1 of Candidatus Aphodocola excrementigallinarum. Classification (GTDB taxonomy): domain Bacteria; phylum Bacillota_I; class Bacilli_A; order RF39; family UBA660; genus Aphodocola; species Aphodocola excrementigallinarum. Next base: position 692 of record DVMT01000024.1, on the reverse strand, counting down.
AACCTTGTTTTTTTATTAAAAAAATCATCCATCTTTTTTTTGTATGACTTAAGAAGAATTAAAAACTCTCTTTTGAGTTCATAGTCATAACAAACATACTCTGCAATTATTTTCAAATTAGAAGGATTTGTTGCTACTGATCTTATCCTACTATGATTATTAAAATTATTTTCATTATTCTTATCAATTCTATCACTCAGTTTGCTTTCTTTACTAAATAATATTTTATATATATTACTAAAAAAATCCTTTTTTAATACCGTAATTGGATCATCATTATTATAATCTTTATCATTAACCTTCATTTCACATAAAGCACTATATATATCCTTTTCGTTAGCGTAAACTATATCAGAATCACTAAAATACAAAACTTCTAAATCCGTTCTTCCTCTTCTAATATCTTTACTTTTTTTTCTTATAAAAAATTCATATTTTTTATCAAATACGTTACCTTTAATCAAGTGATTATTAATAAAATACTTTACCTTATCAGGGAAACAATTAAATAAGCCTTTAGAATTAAAACACAATTTATATGTAGTATACATATCTATATTTTTTAAAGTGTCTTCATATATTGGATATATTTCTTCTTTTCCCTCTTTATTCTTTTCTCTTAAACATAATACATATCTTTCCATTAAAATACCTCTTTTAATATAACTTAATCATAACATTAAATAAATATA
>DVMT01000023.1 GCA_018714855.1 Candidatus Aphodocola excrementigallinarum | reverse complement strand
TTTTTTTATAAAAAAGTCACTGTTTTTTCAAAATTTAGTGACTTTTTATCTTTTTTAGACATTTTTTTACCTATTTTTTAAAAATTTAGTGATTTTTTAAAAAAGATAACTATATTACTATAGCTATCATGTTATTAGAACCTTTATTTACTACTTTAGTAAGTGTTGTTTGTAATTTATGTCTTATGTTATCTGGCATTAATGAAAGCTTTCCTCTTATTCCCTCTTGAACAATGTTATCTAAGCTTCTTCCAAACATCTCACTTTTCCATACGCTAGATGGATCATTATCATAATCTTTCATTAGGTTATCAATTAACTCTTTACTTTGGGTTTCTGATCCTATTATTGGTTCAAACGTTGATTCAACATCTACTCTTATCATGTGGATAGATGGTGCAACTGCTTTTAATTTAACACCATATCTTGTTCCTTGTTTTATTATCTCTGGTGTATCTAACTTCATGTCTTTAATGGTAGGAAAAGAAGTTCCATATCCTGTTTGCTTAACCATTTTAATAGCATCTTTAAACTGTGAAAACTCTTCTTTCGTCTCATTAAATTCTTGAAATAATGAAAGCAACTTAGCTTTTGAATCGATGTTAGTGCCAATTATTTCATTTAAAACTTCGTTATATAACCCGTCTGGCGCTTCTAAGTTTATTGTTATTTCTCCGTTTGCAGTGTCGATATTAGATAAATATGCCTTACTAATATGCTCACATCCGTTAAAATGTTCTATTATTGTATCTACGTCCCTTACTTTATCAACGTCGGTTACACTTTCTTTTATCTTTTCGATGTACTCTTTTTTTATCGGGTGCTTATAAGATAGACAAGCTATCCAATCCGGCATACTTACGTTGACACTTAAAACAGGAAATTCAAATAAAGCTTCTTTTAAGATGTCATATATTTCTTTTTCACTCATTGCCTCAACACTAACTGGTATAACAGGTACGTCGTGTTCTTCTCTTAGGCTTTCTGCTAACTTTTCTGTATCAGGATGATTAGGATGAGCCGAGTTTAAAACTACTATAAATGGTTTTCCTATTTCCTTTAACTCACTTATTACCTGATTTTCTGCCGGTACGTAATCTTCTCTTTTTATCTCACCAAAGCTTCCATCAGTTGTAACAACAATTCCTATGGTAGAATGATCCCTAATTACTTTTTCAGTTCCAATCTCTGCTGCCTCAGTAAACGGAATATCCTCATCATACCAAGGTGTTTTTACCATGCGAGGACCATTTTCATCCTCATAGCCTTTAGCGGCATCAATTACATAACCTACACAATCAATTAACCTTATATTAGCGGTAAAATCATCTATCTGAATAGTTGCAGCATTAGAAGGTACAAACTTAGGCTCTATAGTCATTATGGTTTTTCCTTGAGCAGTTTGTGGTATTTCATCTAAACACCTTTTTTTCTCATACTCATCTTTTATATTAGGAACAACTAAGTTTTCAATGCATTTTTTAATAAACGTAGATTTTCCAGTTCTAACTGCTCCTACTACACCAAGATAAATGTCGCCACCACATCTTTTAGATATATCTTTTATAATATCGTATTTGTCCATATAATCCCTACTTTCCTTTCAATCTCATTAAATACTATGAAAAAATATAAGTAATATGAAAAAAAGAAGATGTTTTTTAATGTTTTATAACAACTTCTTTTTCATTTAATTGATGTATTAATCTTTTCAAATACGAAAAAACTTCTTTATTATCTAAATAATTCATAATTGTATATTTTATTTCATCTTTTGTTTTCTTTCTTACAATACCATTATCATTAACATATTCAAAATTAAGTTGTGGAAAACGTTTTAAATAACTCGGATTATTAGCTATTACTTTATCAAATATTTCATCTTGTGTTTCTGTTATTAAAATACCATTATCTTCTACTACTCTATCTAAAGCATTATTATCTTCCGGCCAAAGACGTCTTACCTTATCAAAATATTCATTTAAATTTTTATATCCAAGATTACTCATCAATTGTTGTGCCATTTTAATACCTTTTAAATGGGCATCTTTTTCAAAACTAATGTTATAATAATTTTGATTATAATATTTATTAGTCTTATTAAGTTTTAATTCATAATCACTTATTACTTTGTCTTTTATCATAGCAACTAAATCATAACTAACATGTCCTAATTCTATTTCTATACTTTGTTTAATATGTACTAATTCATGATAATAAGTAGTTAAAGGATAAATGTATCCTTCATATAATTCTTTTATTATAAGTTCATTAAAACTTACATTATTAATATCAAAGGCAGATCCATTTGCACCATCAAGATTTCGTATCCTGGCATGTGGTGTATACATTTTTATACGATCATTATTAATTTGTCTCATGGATTTTTCTGCTGATCTCATCATTAATACCTTAAAAGTATTATAAGAAATAATTTTTTTGCCATCTATTATAAAAGATAATATTCTAGCATCATCTAACGATTCATCTTTTATTAAATCATTATCTAACAATAAAGAAAAAACGATATCTTCTTTTTTATCTAAATATTGCCCTTTAACAATTTTTTCTCTTATATTTTTTATATAGTAATCATTTATATCATCCGGTTTTATTAAATTACTTATCATATTAATTGTATAATCTCTTGCTCCACAATTCATGCAAGCACCATTTTCTACTTTACCTCCGCACTCTTTGCATGTTAGACTTTTCAAGCAATCCATTTTAATCACCAATTACATTATATCATACATTAAAAACCACGTTAAATTATAAATAACGTGGTTTTATATTAATCTATCATACTTTCTAAATTATTTGGAATTTGATCGCCAATTACTGCTTTTACTATTTTATCAGATTGTTCTTTTGTAACTTCTTTACCAGTAAGTTTTGATAATTCTTCTATTACACCTCTTATTGTATCCTCGTTTTTTAAATCTCCGTCTTTTAAACGCGATGCCAAATCAAGAATAGACTTTTTACTTACGTTTGTTTTTTTCTCAACCTTATTAAGGAAACTATCGGTTATTCCCATTTATTTATCACTCCTAAAATAATATATGCTATCTTACTTTTTTAGTTAAAAAAAATAAACTATTCAAAAAAGAATAATTTATTTTATATTATATTTAACAAACTCTTTTCTTTTAGAAAACGACCAAATAATAATACTATTTCTAATTAAGTCTTTTAAAACCTCATCCTTAGTCATGAAAAAATCATTATAAATCATGATTTTCTGCTTCCAGTTTAATAAATACTTTAGCATGTAAATATCATTAACGTGATATTTATATCCTTTCTTTTTTAATGTTTTACAAATATGAAATTTGCATGCTAAACATTTAATAGAGCACCCGTTTTTAGTTAAGTAAGGACACATGGCACTATGATTCTTACTATCACAGCAGCATCCACCGCCTAAGTTATTATATAATCTATCTTGAATACATTTTCGGCATTTAAATTCACATACGTTTTTATGTATAAAGTCTTCATCTAAAAAATCACATGATTTATCATATATAAAAGATAATCTTTCATTTTTATTTCTTATGTTTAAAGCATTAACAAGTAGTGATACTTGCATTACTTTTTTATCGTTAGTTTTTATTTCTTTATCATATAACTTACCTTTATATTCAAAATAGTATTTTCTTTTTCCAGCGTATATTTTTAAGAACCAAGGAATTTTGTAAATGCCATTAACGCATTTTAGAACTACTTTTTTCATTTTACTCATTTCTGTTTTTAAATTGAAAAACGATTGGTGTTCCCTCAAAACCAAAACTTTCTCTTATCTTGTTTTCTAAATATCTATGATATGAGAAATGCACCAAACCTTTATTGTTAACAAAGAAAGTAAATTTAGGAGGACAAGTGCCCGTTTGTGACGTGTAATATATCTTAAGTCTTTTTCCTTTATATGATGGAGGAGCCTCGTTTGCTACAGCATCTGTTATAGCATCATTTAACACGCTTGTTTTTACCTCTTTATGAGCGTTTTCATATACCTTTATAACCTCTGGCATTAAGGTATGAAGCCTTTTTTTAGTTTTAGCTGATAAAAACACGATTGGAACATAACTTAAAAATTGAAAT